>DATNJD010000238.1:0-11537 GCA_035604075.1 Acidimicrobiales bacterium | reverse complement strand
GCCGTCGCCGCCTTGCCCGTCGTGCCCTGTCCCACCTCGTACGCCGCCGGCAACAACCCCCACCCGTTCGTGCCGAACGAGCTGCCGGCGGCGGTGCCGGCGCGGGGGCTTCGCTTCTACTCCAACGGGCTTATGACCGTCCTCGGGCCGGCCGGATGGGCGTGTAGCGCGCTCGTCGCCGCCGACGGTGGCGAGCTCCTCGACGTCTATCCCCCGGGGCAGCCGGATCTGAGCGTGACGGTAATCTCCCCGGGCAGCCAAGTCGTCCAACTCGAGGTCGACTACACGGGCCACGGCCCGGGGGCGGGACTGATCTGTCCGCTCTTCCCCGATTCGCCGGCCGCCACCTTCGAGAGCGGTCTGCCCTGTCCGACGCTGCCACCGGCCGAGAGCACGCTACGGCTCACCGATGACGTCGTGGCATTCAGCGATCCGCCGGGCGTCCGGGGGACGGGCGCCGGTTCAGGAGGGCCGTTGCGCTCCCTTGGCGATGCCGTCTATCCGCAGGTGAAGCCGGCCGAGCCTCCCGGGGGAGTGACCGTCGCCGTCCTCTCCTGCACACTGGCGAGCAATGTCGATCCGTTGTGTATGTCGATCCAGGCGGATTTCCTCGTGCGCCAGGCACCTGTGTACAAGGGCTCCCAGGGATGATTCTGCTCACCCGAAACCGAGCTCGGCCCGTTTCACGCCGGCGATGACCGACGATCCCGAGCGCTCCACGACGCCCGCCCTGTCGACCGAGGCGAACCGGTCGAGGAGCTCTTCCAGGACGACGCGACCCTCGAGCCGGGCCAGGGCCGCGCCCAGACAGAAATGGGCACCGTTGCCGAAGGCGATGTGGGGGTTGGGACGGCGGCCGACGTCGAAGACGGCGCTGGTGGGGCCGAAGACCTGCTCGTCGCGGTTGGCCGAGGCGTAGAGCATGAGGACGGGCTCACCGGCGGCGATGGCCACCCCGGAGAGCTCGGCCGGTCGGGTGGCGGTCCGCATGAACGAGATCACCGGGGTGGTGTAGCGGAGCATCTCCTCCACGGCGTCGGCCACGAGCGTCCGGTCGGCGACCAGCCGTTCGAATTGGCCGGGATGGTCGGCGAAGGCCACGAGGCCGCCCGAGATCATGTTCCGGGTCGTCTCGTTGCCGGCCACCAACAGCTGGACGAGGAACATGGCCAGTTCGGCGTCGCTCAGCCGGTCGCCGTCGATGGAGGCCTGGGCCAGTTCGGTGAGGACGTCGTTCTCGGGTGTGCGCCGGCGTTTCGTGGTGAGCTCGATCAGGAAACCGATCATCTCGCCCTGCAATTGATTGCGGCGTTCCTCGGGCCAGTCGGTGGCGCCGGGGATGACGGCTTCGGACCAGTCGTAGAAGCGCTCCCAGTCCTCGACGGGCAGGCCCATGATCTCGCTGATCACCTGCAGGGGCAGCGGCACCGACAGGGCGCCGACGACGTCTGTGACCCGGCCGGCGTCGATCGCCTCGACGAGGGCCCGGGCCCGGGCCCGGACGGCCGGTTCGAGGGCCCGGACCACGGTGGGCTTGAAGCCCGGTTGGACGAGCCGCCGGTAGCGGGTGTGGGCGGGGGGATCGGTGTGCATCATGGTGGGCGGCGTCTCGTAGGTGACACCGATCTCCTCCACCAGGATGCCTTGGCGGGCGCAGAAGGTCTGGTGGTCGAATCCGATGGCACTCACATCGGCGTGCCGGCTGACGGCCCAGAAGCCGTGCTCCTCGTTCCACGCCACCGGCGCCTCGGCCCGGAGCCGGGTGAAGAGCGGATGGGGATCGCTCGAGTAGAGCCCGGCGTCGAGGACACCGGCCGCCAACTCCGTCCCGGGCCGTTTCCGATCGGTCTCGATCCCCGTCACGCTACGCGCCTGCCGCCCGGCCGGGAGTGGGAGGGTCGGCGAAACGCGGCGGCCGCCGCTCGGCCATGGCGGCCACCCCCTCGGCGAAGTCGGGCGCCTTCATCATGCCGTCGAGCCGGTCGTGGGCGTCCTCCACCGAGGTGGCCGCGTCGCGGTGCAGATCGAGGTACATCTGAAGTTTGCTGGCCGCCAACGACGCCGGTGAGACCTCGGTGGCGAGGATCCGGGCGTAGTCGTAGGTGGCGTCGAGGAGCGCCTCGGGTTCGAGCACCCGGTTGAGGAGCCCCATCGCGGCCGCCTCCTCGGCCAGGACGATCCGGCTGGAGAGCAGCAGATCGGCCGCCCGGGTGAGCCCGATCAGGCGGGGCAGCAACCACGACAGGCCGAACTCGGCCGGCAGGCCGAGCCGTCCGTGGGCCGTGGTGAGCTTGGCGCCGGCGGCACCGAAGCGGATGTCGCAGTAGCAGGCCAGGGCGAAGCCCACCCCGGCGGCGGGACCGTTCACCGCCGCGATGATGGGCTTGGCGATGCCGAATTGGTAGGCGAAGTCGGCGTCGAACTCGGGGCGGACCCCGTAGCCGGGCCGGGCCAGGTTGGCGCCGGTGCCCGGGTCGTAGTGGCCCCGTTCCACGTGGCCCTCGAGGGCGCGGGTGTCGGCCCCGGCGCAGAAACCCCGGCCCGACCCGGTCACCACGATGACGCGGACACCGGGGTCGTCGGCGGCGCGGGCCAGCAGCGCCCGGTACTCCGAGTGCATCCGGCCCGTCCAGGCGTTCAACCGCTCGGGCCGGACCAGGGTGATCGTGGCCACGGCGTCGGCCACCTGGTAGCGGGTCACCTTCAGCTCGGCGAGCTCCATGGCCCCCTTCCTAGTTGACTCCGGCCCCGCTCCGCCCCGACCCTCGTCCCGATCTCCGGTTGTGCCGATGTTGTGGGTACAGCGCTCAAGTCCGGTCCCCCGGTGCCGATGTTTCTCTCGGACAGCCTCTGTCCCAAACCCCAGACTCCATAATCCCCAGAGTCCGAGAGCCCCCACCTCACGGTGGGGGCTTCTCGCGTGCGGGCACCAATGGCTTAGGCTCGCGCTGCCGTGGACGCACACCCTGAGGAGCCGGCCGGAAGGAACCCGCAGGTGGTGGTGGCCACCGCCGCCGATCTGGCGGCGCTGTCGGACGCCCTGGCCGATGCCTTCTTCGACGACCCGGTGATGTCGTGGATCCTCCGGGAGGAGCAGAGCCGCCGCCGGCGGCTGGCGCGGCTCTTCGGCGTGCAGCTGCGGGGGCACTACCTGCCGCTCGAGACGGTCTGGACGACGCCCGGCCGGGCCGGCGCCGCCCTGTGGGCCCCGCCCGGCCACGCCATCATCCCGCCCGCCACCATCCTCCGCCATCTGCCCGACATGATCGGGGCCCTCGGCCGCCACGCGCTGCGGGCGTTGCGGACGCTCAACCACGTGGAGGGCCTGCACCCGAAGACACCGCCCCACTGGTATCTGGGCGTCCTCGGGACGCGCAAGGACGAGCAGGGCAAGGGGGTGGGCTCGGCCCTTCTCGCCCCCATCCTCGAGCGCTGCGACGAGGAGGCGATGCCCGCCTACCTCGAGTCGTCCAAGTATTCCAACATCGCTTTCTACCGGCGCCACGGCTTCGAGGTGACGGGCGAGATCCCCCTGCCCTTCGGCGGGCCGTCGGTGTGGTCCATGTGGAGGGATCCCAGGCCGCGTTGACCGGGCCGCGGCCATGACCACGAGCGCGACACCCGAACCGTCCGACGCGCCGCCGCCGGTGCTCGGCGCCCTCGACCCGACGGCGGACTCGCCCCTCGGCCGCGACAGCTTCCTGCGCCGGGTGGTGGCCGAGCCGGTGACGGCGCTCATGATCCAGCGGGCCCTGGTGATGGACGTGGCCCACCCCTTGGTGGCCGCCGGGGTCGAGGACCACAGCTCCTTCCGCAGCCATCCCTGGCGCCGCGCCTGGGTGACCGTGGACGCCGCGCTGCGGCTGGTCTTCGGCGACACGCCCACGGCGCGTGGGGCGGCCCGGCAGATCTACGCCACCCACGACCACATCAACGGCAGCCTTTCCGAGCGGGCCGGGCCGTGGGGGCCGGGGACCGGCTACACGGCGCACGACGCCGGTCTGCTCACATGGGTGTGGGCCACGCTGGTCGACTCGGCCGAGGTGGCCTACACCCGCTGGGTCGCCCCCTTCACGGCCGTCGAGGCGGACGACTACTACGCCGACATGGTCGCCTTCGCCCGCTTCATGGGCATTCCGGCGGTCTCGCTCCCCGCCGACCGGCACGCCTTCGCCGGGTATCTCGAGGCCACCCTGGCCGGCGATCTCCTGGGCGACGGCGAGGAGGGCCGCACCCTCGCCCACCAGATCCTGTGGTTCTCGCACCGCCGCGTGCCGCCGGCCATCGTCCGCGTCGGGCGGGTCCTGGCCGTGGCCACCCTCGACCCCCGTCTGCGCCGACGGATGGCACTGACGCTCGACGCCGACGACGAGCGCTACGGCCTCCGACTCGACGCGCGGCTGCGGACCTACTACCCGCGCCTGCCGCGGGCGCGCGCCGGTCTGCCCATGCTCTATGTCCGGCTACGCCGTCCCACCGTCGGCTGGGGCGGTCACGCCCGCACCGTCCGCCGCCGGCTGCTCGGCGCCGGGACCGTCCGTCCCCGCTGACGGTCGTCGTCGCGGCCACGGGAAGCCCAGGACCCCGACAAGGAAGAAGAGGAGGACACCGAGGCGGAGCTCGGTGAACCCCTCGATGGTGTGCCGGGTCACCTCCTGGCCGTCACCCTGCCAGGCGATCACCATCGACAGCAGTCCGACCGCGGCCAGCACCACGATCGTCTGCAGGTGGCGATCGCGCCATCTCCCGGCGCCGGCGGTGGCGACCAGGCCGACGGCGCTGAGAGGCACCATCCACCACCAGGCGGGCCAGACGACCGGCGAGAGCGGCGAATCGACACGACCGGTGGCGGCGTAGAAGGTGAGCGCTCCGTTGGCGAAGTTGAAGGCCCGCTCGGGCCGGACGAGCGGTTCGGTGACGACGTAGAAGGGGTGGGTCACGAGCCACAGCAGGTAGGTGGACTGGCCGTGGTCGGTGATCCAGTGATCGAGAGGGGCGTTGTGGGGATCGGTCAGGTCGGGGGCCACCACCTTGGCCGCCGCGTGCGGCGCCGTCGTGGCGACGGCCAGCCGGTCGACGGCCCCGGCTTCGGGCATGCCGTGGGCGGCGAACCAGGCGACGCGGTCGGGGAAGGGAAAGACCCGGACGAACAGGACGTTGGCCACGTTCTGGTCGGTCCGTCCCGTGTGGACGGTGTCCCACCCGGTCAGGCCGGCGGCGAGGAGCAGGCCGGCGGCGAGAACGCCGGCGCGCCGCGACAGCCGGCCCCGGCGGACGCCCTGGACGAGCACGGCCCCGGCCACGGCCAGACCGAGAAGACCGACCGTCCACACCTGCGCGTCGCGGGTGGCGGCGAAGGCGGCGGCCACGAGGACCACGGCGATCACCCGGGGCCAGGTGACGTGGCGGGCCGTCCAGACGAGGGCGGCCACGAGAACGGCGAGAAGGCTCAGCGACAACGACTCCGACAGCACCGAGCGGTTCCACAAGACGACCGGCGTCGAGCTGGCGAAGGCCAGGACCACCCAGACGGCGGCCACCCGTCGCCAACCCGCCGGGACGAGTTGGCCCACGGTGAAGGCGAGCAGCCCCCAGGCGGCCACGGCCACCAGCGACTGCAGGGCCGTGAAGCCGGTGGAGGACCCCGCCAGCTTGAGCACGAGGGGCACGACGGGCGGGCGCTGACCGGCCCAGAAACCGGTGCTCCACAACGGGTGCCCGGCCACGGTGGCGTACGAGGTCGAGTCGAACCAGATGATCGGCGTCCCGGTGGTGCCCTGCCAGAAGACGTACCAGGCGAAGCCGCACCAGCCGGCCAGGGCCACGGTCGCCGCCACCACCGCCGGACGGGACGGTGCCGGTGCCGGCGCCAGGGCGGTCGGTGGCCCGACGACAGCGGGATCGTCAACCTCGGTCCCGCCACCGGTCACGGCCGCCGAGGCTACGACAGCGGTCGTTACTTGCGATGCCAGGTGTCGGAGAAGGTGGAGGTCGTGCCCGAGGTCTCGAGCGTGGACACCTTGGCCAGCGCTTCCGCCGAGCCCGTGATCCGCTCGATGCCCGAGTTGACCCAGGCCGAGTCCGAAATGGGACCGGTGACCCCGTAGGCGTTGGTGGCCTGCGCCTGGGTGAAGTCCATGGTGCCGTAGTCGGCCAGCGGGAACCACACCTTGGTCCCGAAGTGCGAAGGCGACTCCGCCACCCATTCGGCCGACGTCCGGGCACAGGCGAGACCCGGGGCACAGCTCTCGGTCATCGTCTGCGACGCCCCCGAGGTGACGTCGGAGACGGTGATGACGAACTGCGCCGTGTCGGGGTCATAGGAAACGCCGGCCGAGATCTGGTCACCGGGTTCCACGGAGAACAGATCGGTGACGGCCATGGTGGGCCACATCTCGAAGAAGGCGCTGTACTGCGGGACGCCGTTCACGCACTGGGCCGACGTCCCGCCCTGCTCGACGGTGCCGTCGGTCTTGGGCCAGCCGTCGAAGCCGACCCAGAAGAGGGTCCAGGCGTCCTTCTTCGGGCAGGTCACGGCGGGCTCGGTCCACTGGGCGCTGACCTCGTTGAAGCTCACCTGGCCGTACGACGGGTAGGCCACGTAGCCGGACCAGTTGGGAGAGGTGGCGACACCGGGGACCACCTTGACGGCCGTCACGGCGCCGCCGGTCCGGGCGCCGGGGCGCGGGCCGTCGTGCGCGTGGGGGGTGGTGCGGGTCGACGCCGCCGTGGCCGTCAGAGGGCGGGCGACCACGGCCACGACACCGGCCAGGAGGACGGCCACCACGAAGAGGACGGCCGGGCGGTATCGCGCACCCCGGTGCGCGGGACGCGGCTCGTCCACCGTCGCCGCACGGCTGGTTGCGTTCTTCGGAGACCACACGGTGCACAAACTCCCTGGGGATCCCGTTTTTCTGTGCCTGACGAGAGGGGGGGGACCCTGCCTCATACAGGCTGAGGGAGCGCCACCAATGCCCCCCCTCCACCTGATCAACATTCAGACAAATGGGCCCCGCCACCCCGCGACGCGGCCACGCACACCCCGCCACCCACGTGCCGACGCGCTCCTGGACGTGTCCTGACGGCGCCGAGACGCCGGTGGCGAGAGTTGGTGGCAGCGGCGAGGGCGACCCCGGTACAGTGACGGCGGCGGCGCAAAATCGTCGCCCGCTGTCGCTCAGGGGAAGTCCGGTCAAATTCCGGCGCTGGCCCGCAACCGTAGACGGGGAGATCTCCCCGTAAGCCGGGATACCTGACGACGGTGGCTCCTATTAACCGTCGAGAGGCACGGTGACTGGGACCCGAACGGGCGCCAGTCGCGCCTCCCGGGCCTCCGGAACCCGGGAGAGGAAGCATCATGTGGTCATTCATCCGGCGGACAACCGCCGCCGGCGCCCTGACTCTTTCGGTCGGACTTGGCGTGGGCGTGCCGGCATCGGCCGCCGTCACGGGGTCGGCGCCACAGTCGAGCGCTCCGTCCGCACAACCAACGGCGGCCCAGGCGGGCGCCGGATGGCTGGGACGGCAGTTCCACGGGGCGTTCATCGGCACCAAGAGCACGCCCGATCCCGGCTCGACGGCGGAGGCCGTGCTGGCCTTCGCGGCGGCGGGCGCCGGCGGCACCAAGGCCCGCGCCGCGATCACGTGGCTGACGAAGCATTTCGAGTCGTACGTCAGCCCCGGGGGCGTCGACGACGCCGGTGCACTGGCCACGGTGATCCTGGCCGCGCAGGTCATGGGCGGCCGGGCCGCCGGCGTCGATCCCACCGCCTTCGGGGGCCGCAAGGCGGCCAACGATCTGGTGGCTCGTCTCGAGCTCACCCAGCGCACCAGCGGATCGGACGCCGGCTTGTTCGGCGCGTCGGACCCGAGTTTCGACGGCGCCTTCCGCCAGGGGCTCTCGCTCATGGCCCTCGTCAACCAAGGCCTCGGCGGTTCGGCCGCGGTGGCGGCCGGCGTGACCTGGCTACAGAACCAGCAGTGCGCCGACGGTGGCTGGGAGTCGTACCGGTCCGATCTGACCACCGCCTGCCCCGTCCCCGATCCCAGCACCTTCTCCGGTCCCGACACGAACTCGACGGCGTTGGCCGTAGAGGGACTGGTCGCCGCCGGAGGGACTTTCCCCACCAGCCCGCTCGCCTTCTTCGAGTCGTCACAGAACACCGACGGGGGATTCGGGTTCATCGGCGCCGCCAGTCAGTCGCCCGATCCGGACTCCACCGGCTTGGTCATCCAGGCGCTGGTGGCGCTCGGCCAGCAGAACAACGCGGCGTTCACCCAGACCGGTGGCGCGACACCGTTCACGGCGCTGGCCACGTTCCAGTTGGGATGCTCGGCGACCAAGGCGCAGCGCGGTGCCTACACCTTCCCCGGTGAGAGCGGCCCCAATCTGCTGGCCACCTTGCAGGCGGTTCCCGGTGCGGCCGGTGTGGCGTTTCCGCTCACGGCTCAGAGCATCCCGCCCGCATTGCCGACGTTGAAATGCCCGGCCCACTGAGGCACCGCCCGACGGGGCGAGGTCGATTGGACCGCCCGACGCGGGCAGGCCGAGTGGACCGCCCGACGCGGCGAGGTCGATTCGTACACAGGACGGTGGCGGCTTTGGCTGCCGTTCTGTGCGCCCCGACCGTGCTGGCCGGCGCGTCCGACCCGGCCGGCGCCACTGCCGGCGCCGTGACCGCCGTGCCCACCGGTGCCGTGACCGCCGTGCCCGCCGGTGCCGTGCACGCCATGCACACCGGCCCCCAGCCGACGCCGGCGGCGGCGGTTGCGTCCGACGCGGTGGTGACGGTGGAACACGCCCGGGAGTGCGCGTCGGTGCGCCGGGCCGGTGCCGTCACAGTCGTCGTCCCTGTCGTCGTCGACATGGGCGGACCGTCGGATGAGGCCGAGGTGTCGTGCGTCTCGGTCCCGGCGGGGAGCACCGACGCCCAGGTGCTCTCGGCCCGGGCGAAACTGCTCGGTCTTCCCTCGCCGCGCTACGCCGTCTCCGGCCTGCTGTGTGGCATCGACGGGTACCCGGCGACAGGGTGTGGCCAACAGAACGGGTCCCACTACGCCTATTGGGCCTACTTCCACGGCGGATCGTCGTGGACCTACGCAAGCGAGGGCCCGGCGTCGTGGACGGTGTCCGCCGGCGATGTGGAGGGATGGCGCTTCGAGCCGGAGGGCAGCGCCACCCCGGCTGATCCTCCGCCACGCTCTCCCTCCGGGGCCCAGACGCTGTGCCCGGCGTCGGTCCCGCCCACGACCACCACCACGACGCCGTCGAGCACGGCGCCCTCGACCTCGCCCCCGACGACGACAGCGACGGCGACCGGCGCATCGGGCGGCCAGGGTGGATCGGGAGCGTCGCCGTCGTCGGTGAACCCGTCGGGTCCGGCACCGTCCGTCGCCGGCACCGGGGCCACCGGCCCGACCGCCGCCCGGGGGGCGCGCCCGGATCCGGGTGTGGGAACGACGACCTCGGTGCCACCGCCGTCGCCGGCGCCCCCGGGACGGTCGGCGTCGCCGGTGCGCCACCAGACCCCCCCGTCGCGTCTGGCCGTCCGACGTACCCCCACGAACGGTGGTGCGCCGATCGGCCTCATCATCGCCGTGGTCCTGATCGCCGCGTTGGCGGCCGGGGCCGCGTTCCGGGCCCGTCGACGGACCGCGGCACAGTGACGGACGTCGTGGCCCGTCGACTCACCGGTGTACGCGTCGCTCCGCTCCATCCGGTGGCGTGGTGGACGTGGGCCATCTTGTTGGCGGCCGCCGCCGCCCGGATCACCAATCCCCTCTGCCTCGGTCTGATCCTGGTCGTGGCCGGATGGGTGGCGGTGTCCCGCCGGCCCCAGAGCACCTGGGCCCGCTCCTACGGCACCCTGCTGCGGCTGGGCGCGTTGGTGGTCGTGATCAGGGTGGTGGTGCAGGTGCTCTTCGGTCAGCGGCTTCCGGGTCACACCCTGTTCACCATCCCGTCCCTGGCCCTCCCGTCGTGGATGGCCGGGGTGACCGTCGGCGGCCCCGTCACGGCCGACGCCATCGTGGGCGCGGCCTGTCAGGGGCTGCGTCTGGCCGCCATCTTGGCCTGCGTGGGTGCGGCCAACGCCCTCGTGAGTCCCTTCCGACTGTTGCGCTGCGTGCCCGCCGGGCTCTACGAAATCGCCGTGGCCGTCACGGTGGCGGTGTCGTTCACTCCCCAGGTGATCACGTCGATCGGACAGGTGCGCGACGCCCGCCGGCTGCGTGGTCGCGCCGTTTCGGGCCCGGCCGGGGTGCGGGGAATCGCCGTTCCCGTCCTGGAGAGCGCCCTCGAACGGTCGCTGGCCCTGGCCGCCTCGATGGACAGCCGCGGCTTCGGCCGTCGAGCCGTCTCCGCCTCACGGCAACGCCTGGCCTCGGCCGCCACCTTGGCCGGACTCCTGGGCCTGGCCGTCGGTGTCTACGGGGTACTCGATGCGGGAGCACCGTCCGAGCTCGGGCTACCGGTGGTCGGCGTCGGTGCCCTCCTCGTCATCACGGGGTTGGTGGCCACGTCGGTCGGCGGCCGCACCCGCTACCGGCCCGACCGTTGGTCGGGCCGGGAATGGGTCACGGTGTTCGTCTCGGCCGCCGCTCTGGCCGCCATCGTCGTCGTCGGGAGACACGACGCGGCGTCGCTGACCATGCCCGTCTATCCGCTCTCGCTCCCCGCCGCTCCTCCCCTGGCGCTCGTCGGGCTCCTCCTGGCGGCGCTGCCGTCGGTCGTGGCGCCGCCCCCCATCGACACCGCCGTCCGATGATCCATTTCGAGAACATGTCGGTGACGTATCCCGATCAGGACCACCCCGCGCTCGACGGTGTCGAGCTCAAGATCGGCGAGGGCGAGTTGGCCCTGGTGATCGGACCGACCGGCGCCGGCAAGTCGACGCTTCTGCGCAGCATCAACGGATTGGTCCCGCACTTCTCCGGGGGCCGACTCACGGGGCGGGTGCTGGTGGAGGGCAGGAGCACGGCCGACCACCGACCGCGTGACCTGGCCGACGTCGTCGGCTTCGTCGGCCAGGATCCCGATGCCACCTTCGTGGCCGACATCGTGGAGGACGAGCTGGCGTACAGCATGGAGAACCTGGGCCTCTCGGCTCCCACCATGCGCCGTCGCGTGGAGGACATCCTCGACATCTTGAACCTGCATCCCCTGCGCCAGCGCGCCATCATGTCGCTCTCGGGGGGCCAGCGGCAGCGAGTGGCGATCGGCGCCGTCCTCACCGCCGCGCCGCGCCTCCTCGTCCTCGACGAACCAACCTCGTCGCTCGATCCCATCTCGGCCGAGGAGGTTCTGGCCGCGCTCTCGCGGCTGGTCCACGACCAGGGAGTCACCATCGTGGTGGCGGAGCACCGACTGGAACGGATCGTCCACGCCGCCGACACCATCGTGCAAGTGGCGGGCGCCGGCGGTGGTGTACGCGCCGGACCACCGGCCGACATGCTCGCCACCAGCCCCGTCGCCCCACCGATCGTCCGGCTGGCTCAGGTGGCCGGCTGGGACCCGATACCGCTCTCCGTGCGCGACG
>DATNJD010000237.1:0-2089 GCA_035604075.1 Acidimicrobiales bacterium | reverse complement strand
GGGGGGCCGCCATCGGACCGGGTGCCCGAGTCCTCGTCACGTCCCGGAACACCCCCGACTATGTACTCGTCTGGCTGGCGCTGATGGAGGTGGGTGCGGTCCAGGTCGCCGTCAATCCGGCCGGTTCGGCCGACGAACTGGCCGGGTTCGTCGAGCAGGTCTCGCCGGGTCTGGTCGTCTCCGACCAGTCCATGGCGGCCACGCTGGACGGGGCCGGCGTCCACCGTTCGGGAATCGTCACCACCGACGTGGACCGGTTGTTCGAGGCGCCGGCGGACGGTCGCGGACCGGCCGACGTCGATCCCGGCGACGTCGCCGTCATGATCCCCACATCGGGGACCACCGGCCGGTCAAAACTCGTCATGCAGACGCACCTCGCCTATGTCATGGCGGGCGAAGGCTTCCCCTCCTGGATGGGACTGACGGCCGACGACCGATGGATGACGTCGCTTCCTCTCTTTCACATCAACGCCCCCGTGTACTCGGTCCTCGGGTCCGTCGCGGCGCGAGCAAGCGTGGTCATCCTCGAACGATTCTCGGCCGGCACATTCATCGACGCCGCCCGACGTTTCGACGCCACCGAGTTCAATGCCATCGGGGCCATGCTGGAGATCCTCATGCGCCAGCCGGAGAGCCCCGACGACGCCGACAACCCGCTACGGCTCTGTTACACGGGCCCGTCGCCGTCGCGCCGGCGGCAACTGGAGATCGAGGAGAGATTCGGTCTGGAGCTCATCTGCGGCTACGGCCTGTCGGAGACCCCCTACGGGCTCATTTGGGGCCACGGGACCCGCCCCTTCGGCACTCTGGGCGCCGTCCGGCAGCACCCCGAGCTCGGCCATGTGAACGATGCCCGGGTGACGCAGGACGGACGGGAGGTGGCTGCGGGCGAGGTGGGCGAGCTCGAGCTCCGCAACCTGGCCATCATGCGGGGCTACTACGAGATGCCCGACGAGACCGCCGCCGTGCTCGTCGACGGCTGGATCAGAACCGGGGACCTCGTCCACGCCAACGTCGACGGCACGTACACCTTCGTCGGTCGCCGCAAACAGGTCATCCGGCGGCGGGGCGAGAATCTCTCACCTCTCGAGGTCGAGTCGGTCCTCGAGGCACACGATGCCGTGGCCGAAGCGGCCGTCATCGGCGTGCCGTCGGACCTCACCGAGGAGGACATCAAGGCCTTCGTCGTCGCCGCCCCGGGGAAGACGGTCGACCTGACCGAGCTGCACGCCTTCGCCCGGGACCGGCTGGCCCGCTTCAAAGTCCCGCGCTACCTCGAACTCGTGGACGCTCTCCCCCACACGCCGACGGGACGCCTGGCCTCGCACCAACTGCCGCAGGACCGGACACAGAAGGAGCTCGACATGGAGGACAGTGGTGACTGACACCGCGGCACCGGAAGGCCCGGACGCGGCGGCACAGGGTCCCCGGCCCGACGACGGATGGTTGTCGACGTGGATCGGCGGGTCGACCCCTGATCGCATCACCGTGGCCGGGCGAGATCTGGCGAGCGAGATCATGGGACGCCTCACCCTCACGGAGCTCGCCTACCTCCTCATCACGCACCGGGAGCCGACGGCGGGCGAGAGACGACTGCTCGACGCCGTCCTCGTCTCTCTGGCCGACCACGGTCTCACACCCAGCGCGCTAGCCGCCCGGCTGACCTTCACCGGCGCGCCCGAGGCCGTCCAGGGGGCCGTCGCCGCCGGTCTACTCGGCGCCGGCAGCGTCTTCCTCGGCCCCGCCGGTGACACGGCACAGTTCCTCGACGACGCCCTTCGGCGGGCCTCCGCCCCGCCCGCCGCCCCCGGGGATCTCGACACCGGCGCCCTACGGCGCCTGGCCGACGAGGCCGTGGCCAATTGTCGTGACGCCGGACGACGCGTGCCGGGCCTCGGACATCCCATCCACCGCGACGGCGATCCGCGTACCGCCCGCCTCTACCAGATGGCACACGAGGAGGGACTGCTCGGTCCCCACATGCGCCTGCTCGAGATGGTGCGCGTCGCCCACGACGAACAGAGCGGCCGCACCCTCCCGATCAACGGCGCCGGAGCGGCGGGAGCGGCGTTGGCCGACATGGGAGTCC
>DATNJD010000236.1:0-5197 GCA_035604075.1 Acidimicrobiales bacterium | reverse complement strand
TGGAGCTCGACGGTGTCGAGGAGAGCTACGTCCGGTTGCCGGCTCCCGAGAGCTTCTCCATCGCCTCGGGGCCCGTCGAGAAGGGCACCGTGGCCGGCCTGCGTTTCGAGGTGCGGGGCATGCGGGCGGGCAAGGCCGTCGTCGTCCTCGAGCACGTGACGAGGCTGCGCGACGACATCGGACCGGACTGGCCCCAGCCGATGGGGCAGGGCGGCTACCGGGTGACGGTCAAAGGCGAGCCCAATTACACCCTCGACATGCAGATGGTGGGCAGCGACGGCGACCACAACACGGCCGGTCTGAAGGCCACGGCCATGCGGCTGGTGAACGCCGTGCCCGCCGTGATCGCGGGCGCTCCCGGCCTGCTGACCGCCCTCGATCTTCCCCTCGTCACGGGACGGGGCCTGGTCAGCTGACGGGAGCGAACCCGACCGAGCGAACGATAGACTTGTGATCTTTCTCAGGAGGTGCTCCGGTGGCTACGAACCAGCGATACGACGGGGAGAACTTTTAGCTCGATGAGCAAACGCCGAAACGGCTACCCGAGCGAGACACGGGTGAAGCGGGGCGACCGCGTCGTCCACGGCGACAAGGAGTTCATTCGAGAAGCTTGGACGTGAGGATCTCTGCCCGTGCGGGTCGGGTCACCGCTTTCAAGAAGTGCTGCATGAAGAGTGGCCGCTACGACGGATCCCGTCGGCACTATTACCGCCGCGACTAGGGCTTCTGGAGACGCGCCCCTCGGTGGTCGGCCGGCTTCACGGCCCGGATCGAGTACATCAGAGGTAACTGCGGGATGGCGGGCGGCACAACGTAGCTGCCGTCGTCCCGCTTCTCCAGAAACGGCCAGCGGGGGAACAGCGTGAACGGATACTCGTGGAGGAACTCGATCACGAGACCGGCGTCGATGAGGGCGCTGACGACGGCGCCGAGCGGGTGTTGCCACTCGTAGTTGACGTTCTGGGTGGTCGGCGCGTCGAAGTCAGCGTAGGTGCCGGAGCTCTCGTCCAAGAGCGGAGACGGATCGAAGTAGGAACGCTCGATCTCGAGGGACTCCCACCCGAAGATGTCGGCCAGGGGATGGAATTCGCTCAGATAGAAGGTCCCACCCGGGGCGAGGAGGGCGGCGCACACCTCGGCCCAGCGACGGATGTCGGGGAGCCAGATGAGCGCCCCCTTGCCCGTGTAGACGACATCGAAGGTGCGACGGCCGAGAGCGCGGACGGCGTCGTAGAGGTCGGCCCGGACGAAGTCGGCGTCGACGCCGATCTCGGCGGCCAAGGCCGTAGCGGCGTCGACGGCCGGGCCCGAGAAGTCGAGGCCCGTGACCCGGGCCCCGAGCCGGGCCCACGACAGCGTGTCGAGGCCGAAGTGGCACTGGAGGTGGACGAGGGTTAGGCCCTCCACGTCACCGAGCTCGTCCACTTCGAAGGGCTCGACGGCCAGTCGGCGCCGGCCCGTTCGGAATCCGTCCACGTCGTAGAAGTCGGCCGCCACGTGGATGGGTACGCGCTCGTCCCACATCGCCCGGTTCATCGCCATGCGGTGCGCATCGTCGGCGTCCGTGTCGGGCGACGGTGTGTCGGGCGACGGTCTGTCGGGCACGGCGTCACCCTATGACGTGGGTGCCTGGCGGCCACGATCCCGTCGCCCCCATGACGTCGGGGCCCTACTGTTTCGTCCATGGCCGAGACCACCCAGCCGGCTCTGTTCATCGGCCACGGGAACCCGATGAACGCCATCGAGAGCAACGACTACTCGAAGGCATGGCGGGCGCTGGGGGCGTCGCTCCCCCGGCCCCGGGCGGTGCTCTCGATCTCGGCCCACTGGTACGTCCGGGCCACCATGGTGACAGCCATGGACGGCCCCCGGACGATCCACGACTTCGGCGGCTTTCCGGCCGAACTCGCCGTCCAGTACCCGGCTCCGGGCTCCCCCACCCTGGCCGGGGAGGTCCGCGACCTGCTGCGGCCCGTCACCGTGGGTCTCGACGAGTCCTGGGGTCTCGACCATGGGACGTGGTCGGTTCTGGCCCACATGTTTCCCACGGCCGACGTTCCCGTCGTCCAGCTGAGCATCGACCGCTCCAAGCCGCCCTCGTTCCACTACGCACTGGGCGAGGCGCTGGCCCCGCTGGCGGACTCCGGGGTGCTCATCCTCGGCTCGGGCAACGTCGTGCACAATCTCGAGACCTACGCCTGGGGGGGACACCCGGCGGTGCCCTTCGACTGGGCCGTGCGCTTCGAGAACCGGGTTCGCCGCCTGCTCGACGCCGGTGACCACGGGCCCCTCGTCGAGTACGAGCAGATGGGTCCCGACGCCGTTCTGGCCGCTCCCACCCCCGACCACTACCTGCCCCTGCTCTATGCCATCGGGGCAGGCCGGGGACGGTCCGTCTCCTATCCGGTGACCGGCATCGAAGGGGGCTCCATCTCCATGTTGGCCGTCCGCCTGGACTGACGGCGCTACTTTGGCGCACGCCGGGGGCCCGATGCCGCCCTCGCCACTGACCGGACCCGGTCACCGGCCCGTGCCGCTAGGAGAGCTCAATGCCCGTGCCCCTCGACGAGTACCCCGTGCACCAGGTGCCGCTGTCCATGCGGCACGTGGCCACGAGCGACCGCAACGCCTACGACCGGTGCTACCTGAACGCCCACGACCGGACGGGCGAGATCTTCCTCGTCACCGGTCTCGGTGTCTACCCCAACCTCGGGGTCATCGACGCCTACGCCACCGTCCGGCGGGGCGACCGGCAACTGTCGGTCCGGATGTCCGACGCCTTGAGCGACGACCGCACCCTGCAACAGGTCGGGCCCTACCGGATCGAGGTCATCGAACCGCTCGAGCGGCTCCGGCTCGTGCTCGACCACGACACCGTCGGCTTCGACCTGACCTGGGCGGGCTCGTTCCCGGTCATCGACGAGCCCGCCCACGTCATGCGTCAAGGGGGCCGCGTCATCCTCGACGCCCAGCGCTACGCCCAGGTGGGAACGTGGTCGGGAACGTTGCGGGTCGAAGGCGAGGAGATCGCCGTCACCGACGACCGCTGGCTCGGGACCCGTGACCGGTCGTGGGGCATCCGGCCCGTGGGCGAATCAGAACCGGCCGGACGCGCCGCGGCCGAACCGGCGGCCGACTTCGGCTTCTGGTGGGTCTACGCGCCGCTGCGCTTCGACGACTACGCGCTGATCATCATCGCCCAGGAGCTCGGCGACGGCACCCGCATCCTGAACGAGGCGTCCCGGGTCTGGCCCGCCTCGACGGGCCGGCCACCCGAACAACTGGGCTGGCCCGAGTTCGAGATCCGCTACCGCCCGGGCACCCGGCATCCCGAGGGGGCGACCATCCACCTGACCGAACGCGGCGGCCGTCGCCTCACGGTGGAGATCGACACCCTCGGATTCGTGGCCCTCAACTGCGGCGCCGGCTACGGGGGGGACCCCGACTGGGGCCACGGCCAGTGGCGGGGGAGCGGTTGGGTCGAGCCCCTCGTCCTCGACATGAACGATCCGGCGGTGGCCGGTCGGGTGCCCTTCAGCGTGGTCGATCACGTCGGCCGGGCCGTCTGCGACGGCGACGTCGGCTGGGGCATGTTCGAGCACGGCACCTTCGGTCGGCACACGCCGTCGGGTTTCGCCGACTTCACCTCGGTGGCCCCGTGACGGTCAACGACCCCGGTGAGGCCACCCAACGGCCGACCACCTCCACGCGCGACCGCGACGACCTGCACCGGCGACTGCTCATCTGGTTGGGGGGGAAGGTCACCGACCCGACGGTCTCCGAATTGGTCGTGCCCGAATCGAACGGCATGTCCTCGGAGACCCTTCTCTTCGAGGCCACCTGGAAAGACGGCGCGACGGTCCGCCACCAGGCCTGTGCGGCGCGGCTGCGACCCGACCCCGCCAACGCGCCGGTCTTCCCCGTCTACGACCTGGAAAAGCAGTTCCGCGTCATGCAGCTCGTGGCCGGCCACTCGTCGGTCCCCGTCCCCCGGACCCTGTGGTACGAGCCCGATCCGACCGCCATCGGCTCACCGTTCTTCGTCATGGAGCGCGTCGACGGGGTGGTCCCGCCCGACATCATGCCGTACCCGTTCGGCTCGTGGCTGTCCGACGCGGACCCGACCGACCAGGAGAGGCTGCAGCGATCGTCGGTCCGGGTGCTGGCGGCGCTGCACGATATGGACGTGACGAGCGAGGACATCGCCTTCCTGGAGCTCGACCGGCCCGGTGACAGCGCCCTGCGCCGGCACGTGGCCGATTCGGTCGCATTCTACGAATGGGTGGCGTCCGAGGGGGCACGGAGCCCGCTCATCGAGCGCGCCTTCGCCTGGCTGGAGGAGCACTGGCCGGACAGCGAAGGGGCCCCGGTCATCAGCTGGGGTGACTCCCGGATCGGCAACATGATGTTCCGTGACTTCGAGCCGGTGGCGGTCCTCGACTGGGAGATGGCCGCCGTCGGCCCCCGCGAGGTGGACCTGGCCTGGATGATCTATCTCCACCGCTTTCTCGACGACCTGGCGGTCCAGATGGAGCTGCCGGGCATGCCCAACTTCATGCGCCTGCAGGACGTGACCGCCGCCTACGAATCCTTCACCGGCTATACGCCGAAGGATCTCGAGTTCTACACGCTCTACGCGGCGTTGCGTCATGCCATCGTCATGTCCCGCGTGGCGCAGCGTTCGGTGCTCTTCGGCGAGATGGAGATGCCGTCGGATCCCGACGACATGATCATGCACCGGGGCACCGTGGAGAAGATGCTCGACGGCACCTATTGGAGCGAACTGTGACCGACCCGATCGGTCCCCTCGTCGCCGGTGACGAGGGGTTCACCCATCAGATCACCGACACCTTCGCCGTCGTGGGCTCGAGCGATCCGTCGTGGACGGAGAAGGTCTGTGCCATGGCCGCGGCCAAGGACGGCAGCCTGCAGCTCGGCTTCGGTCTGGGGAAGTACACCAACCGCAACGTCATGGACGGCTATGCCGGCATCTCGCGCGGGGTGGAGCAGGTCACGGTGCGCGCCAGTCGTCGCCTCGACTCCGGTCCCGAGACGACGGTGATCGGGCCCATCCACTACGAGGTCAACACGCCCCTCAAGACCGTCACCTTCGGCCTCGAGGAGAACCCCACCCAACCGGTGTCCTTCGAGTGGACCTTCGAGGCCATCGTGCCGCCGCTGATGGAGGACCGGACCC
>DATNJD010000235.1:0-3009 GCA_035604075.1 Acidimicrobiales bacterium | reverse complement strand
GGTCGGGATGCTCGGCCGTGTGGATGTCGAGCCCGGCGATGGCGTCATGGTCGAGGAAGGTGAGGAAGCGGAGAAGCGTCCCCACGATGGTGTCCTCGGTGCGCAGGAGGAATTGGTACAGCTGATAGGGACTGGTGCGCCGCGCGTCCAGCCACACCGTTCCCGACTCGGTCTTGCCGAATTTGGTGCCGTCGGCCTTGAGAAGCAGCGGCGAGGTCAACCCGAAGACCTCGGCCTGCCGTGTCTTGCGGATGAGCTCGATGCCCATGGTGATGTTGCCCCACTGGTCGCTGCCGCCCACCTGCAACCGGCAATCGTGGGCGTCGAACAGTTGTTGGTAGTCGTAGGCCTGCAGGAGCATGTAGCTGAACTCGGTGTAGGAGATCCCCTGCTCGGGTCGTTCGAGCCGGGCCCGCACCGATTCCTTGGTCACCATCTGGTTGACGGTGAAATGCTTCCCGACGTCGCGGAGGAAGTCGACGAGAGTCACCTTCCCGAGCCAGGCGTCGTTGTCGACCAGGAGCGCTCCGGCATCGCCGGCGGCGGAGTCGAAGTCGAGGAACCGTTCGAGCTGGGACCGGATCCCGGCCAGGTTGGCCGCCAGGTCCTGCGCCGACAGGAGGTTCCGTTCCTCGCTCTTGCCCCCCGGGTCCCCGATCATGCCCGTCACCCCGCCGGCCAGGGCGATGGGTCGGTGACCGGCCCGCTGCAGGCGACGCAGATTGAGGACCTGGAGGAGATGTCCGACATGGAGACTGTCGGCCGTCGGGTCGAACCCGGCGTAGGCCGTCAGGTGGTCACGATCCAGCTTCTCGAGCAGAACGGGGTCGGTGACCTGGTGGATCAGGCCCCGGAACTCGAGGTCGGACGAAAGTGACGCCATCACACCCCACCTGACGGCACCGCCAGGGCGCCCCCGTCGACCACGAGAAGATGGCCGGTGAGCCACGACGCGGCGTCCGACGCCAGAAAGAGAGCGGCCTTGGCCACGTCGTCGGGCTCGCCCAGACGCCGTAGCGGCAGGCGCGCCGCCACCCGGTCGCCGGCACGCTCCCACAAGGCCCGGGCGAAATCGGTCTTGACCAAGCCCGGGGCCAGCGCGTTCACCCGGACCGTCGGTCCGAGCTCGCCCGCCAGTTGGCGGGTCAGGTGGGCGACGGCGGCCTTGGTCACGTTGTACCAACCGATGCCGGGCTCGACCGAGAGGGCACCGATGGACGACACGTTGATGACATTGCCCCCCGACTCCTTCATGGAGGCGCGCCACGCACACTGGGTCCAGGTGAGCACGGCCAGTTGATTCACCTGGACCGTCTTGTCGGCCCGGGCCAGATCGATCTCCACGAGGGGACCGAAGTAGGGGTTGGTGGCGGCGTTGTTCACCAGGATGTCCAACGAACCGAAGCGCTCGACTGTGGCGGCCACACAGGCCTCCGCCGCCTCGGGGTCGCCGGCGTTGGCCGCCTGCCATGCCACCTCCCCGTCCAGACCGGCCATGGACTGCGCCGCGTCGGCCAGGGCGTCGGCCTTGCGCGACACCAGCATGACGTGGGCCCCGGCCTCGGCGAAGCGGCCGGCGATGGCCCGCCCGATCCCTCGTGATCCCCCGGTGACCAGCGCCACCTTTCCGTCCAGTCGCAGTTCCATGGCCCGCCACCCTAGGGGCGGATCAGGGGCCCTCACCGGAGCCGTAACATCAGCCCCCGTGACCCGAACGACCGCCACGCCACGGTGAACCGACTGGCGTCGGAGACAAGTCCGTACCTCCGGCAACATGCGGACAATCCGGTCGACTGGTATCCCTGGGGCGACGAGGCGTTCTCTCGCGCCCGACGCGACGATGTGCCCGTGCTTCTGTCCGTCGGGTATTCGTCGTGTCACTGGTGTCACGTGATGGCCCACGAATCCTTCGAGGACGACGCCATCGCCGCCGTGGTCAACGCCGGATTCGTCCCCGTCAAAGTCGACCGGGAAGAACGTCCGGACGTCGACGCCGTCTACATGGACGCCGTCCAGGCCATGACCGGACGCGGCGGCTGGCCCATGACGGTCTTCCTCACCCCCGACGGCCGTCCCTTCTTCGCCGGTACCTACTTCCCTCCCCGTGACACGCACGGAACCCCGGGCTTCGGTCGGGTGCTCGAGGCCGTGGGCGACGCCTGGCGGGACCGACGGGCCGAGATCGAGGGCCAGGCCGACTCGTTGGTGGCGGCCATCGGTCGGCGCACGACCATGCCCGGTGATCTGGTGGACGGGGCCGGGGGCGACGTCGACCCGGGCTCGCTCTACCCGGGCCTCCTGGCCGCGGCCACGGCCGAGTTGGCCGGCCGCTACGACTCCTCCTGGGGCGGATTCGGCCCCGCCCCCAAGTTCCCCCAGCCGGCGCTCGTGGAGCTGTGTCTCGATCACGCCCGGGTGACCGGCGACAGCGGTTCGCTGGCCATGGTCGAGGGCACCTTGGCGGCCATGGCGGCGGGCGGGATCTACGACCACCTGGGCGGGGGTTTCGCCCGCTATTCGGTCGACGCCACCTGGACGGTCCCGCACTTCGAGAAGATGCTGTACGACCAGGCCGGGCTGGTCCGGATCTACCAACGGGCCGCCCTGTTCACCGGCGACGATCGCTGGCAGCAGGTGGTGGACGAGACCATCGCCTACGTGCAGCGAGACCTGACCTCTCCCGAGGGGGGGCTCTACTGCGCCGAGGACGCCGACTCCGAAGGCGAGGAGGGGCGCTTCTACGTCTGGACGAGGGAGCAATTGATCGAGGCGGCCGGGGCCGATCTCGGCGCTGTGGCGGCCGAGTGGTACGGGGTGACGGAGGCCGGCAACTTCGAGGGTCGCTCCATCCTGCGCCGGCCGCTGCGCTCCCCACTGCGCCGGCCCGACGAGGTCGAGCAAGCGCGCCGACGTCTCTTCGAGGCCCGGCTGGGCCGGGTGCGGCCGGGACTCGACGACAAGATCCTGACGGAATGGAATGCCATGTTCGGCTCGGCGCTCGCCGAGGCG
>DATNJD010000234.1:0-6184 GCA_035604075.1 Acidimicrobiales bacterium | reverse complement strand
AGCCGCCGCAAGCCGGCGTCGGTGCTCAGGCGCTCGAGAACCACTTCGAACTCCCGGAACGAACCGAACCACAAGCCGCCACCGGAGCGCTGGCAGTGTTCGCGGGTGGGATCGCAGGTGGCGTTCACCATGACGGGAACCGACTTCTCCCACGCTTCGAGGACGACGAGCGAAAAGGATTCGAGAGCAGACGGTGAGATCGCCACCTGGGCGTCGCGCACCAGGTCCCATTTGTCGGCCTCGCTCACCACGCCGGTGACGACGATGTCGTCGTCCTCGGGGATCGACACGGCCACCGGTCCCACCAGGGCGAGCGCCAGCGGGCCGGGGTGCCGCTGCTTGTACAGCTGGAAGAAGCGCGCCAGCATGGCCGAACCCTTGTGGGCGTCGACCCGGCCCACGCTCACCACGTAGGGCCGCTCGCCGATCCCGAGGATCTCGCCCCCGGACCGCCCCCCTTCCACGACTTCTCCCACCCCGAGGCCGAGCACGATCTGGGGGACCTGGGCCACGCGGTGGATCCGTTGCACGAGCCGCCGCTCGGCGGCCGTGTGGTAGCAGATGGCATCGGCCTCGGCATACGTGGCGGCGAACACCGGGAGGTACAGCGCCGGTTCGTCGTGCGCGGCGGGATGAAGCACCCGCGGCACCGACACCACGTCCATGCCGGCCACCGTCGGGTAGTAGAGATACGGATAGAAGGCGACCACGTCGGCGTCCGTCCCCCCCAGCGCGTCGAGCAGGTCGGGGGTCACCGGCCCGTTGCACTCGAGCCACGTCCGGGCGTCTTGCTTGCTCGCCTCGCCCGGCGCCGACCGCAGCCGGCCGTCGATCTCGTAGAACTGCCGCACCCGCCCCGAGGCCGACCGGAACCGGTGGACGGTCACCCCGTTCAGAACGCTGTCGCCCGGCGCCAGGACGTCGTCCCACGTGATGTGGTCGACGGCACAGGTCGTGAAGACCTCCACCTCCCAGCCGCACTCGGCCGTCAGGTGTTCGGCCAATTGCCGCGCCGCGGTCTCGGCCCCACCCATGATCTCGGGTCCGTAGCGGGGAGTGACGAAGGCGACTTTCACCGGGACCGGAGCTTCACCGCGATGGGGACGTCACCGGGACCGAGGCGGCGCCGCGTCACGACGGCCGACGACCAGATAGTCGCGTCCGTCGGGACCGGGCGTCACCACCGCCGTCATCCCGAGCTCGCCCAGCAGGTACGGCCATGTACTCGGCCGGTAGGGCCGGGCCTGGACGATGTCGGCCTCCGGCGGGGCGTCGGCCTCGTCCCACCGCGCCGGGGTGAGCGAGTGGACGACCAGGACACCGCCCGGTGCCAGTGCCATCGTGGCCGACTCGAGCAGACGACGGCGTTCGCTGTGTCCCGACCCCTCCATGAGACCCGACAGCACCACGCCACCGAGCGCCCCGGGCTCGACGGCGTCGAGATGCCCGAGTACCGGCTCTTCGCGCAGGTCCAGATCACCGAGCTCCTGCTCCGCCACCCGACCGGGCCGGGGATCGACGCCGTAGCTGTCGACGTTGGTGGCGGCCAGCAGGTGGACGAGCCATCCGTCGCCGCACGCGGCGTGCAGCACCCGACGGCGTCCCCCTTCCAGCTCGGTGACGACCGTCGGCACCCACCAGGCGTCGGTCCGGTGGGCGAACCCTACGTCGACCACCACCGACGGAGGGACCTCGAGGGCGTCCACCTTGGTGGCGAGATCCGACAGCTGCTGGTCGAGGATGTGCAGGGCCCGGCTGGTGGCGGTGGCGAACTTGCTCACCTGGTGCGTGACGAATCGGAGGTACCAGAAGTTGAGCGAGCGCACGCCCTTCTTGATGGCGGCACCGCCGGGCCGGCTCGACTCCACCGGCACGACCGGATCGATGAAGGCCGCCGCGTCGACCAGCCGCAGCACCTCATGCAGCTCCTGGCGGGTGCTGCCGAGCGGGGCGTGGCGCAGGAAGAGCTGTTCGAGCTCGCTCTCGGTCTGCGGCGTCAGGTCCCCCGAGGCCCGGCGGCGGCGGACCTCGTCGTCGATCTCGGCCCGCACCCGGGCCAGATAGCTCCGGTCGGCCTCGTCGACACCGGCGGCGGATGCGGCCGTGTCCGGCGCGCCCTGGTCGTTCACATGACCTCCTCGGCCGGCGGCGTCCGGCACACGTAGCTCAACAGGTAGCAGCTCTCGATGTCGGCGAAGAGCCCCCGCCGCGTCGCCACCTCGGGCAGGGAGAACTCGCCGGCGGCCAGGCTGCGCCCGGCGTGGTTCAGGCCCTTCGCCTCGAGGACCTCGAAACCGGCACCGCGGAGCTTGTCGAGCATCTCGGCATGGGTGTACTCGTAGTCGTGGTCGGGGTCGATGAACTCGTCCTGTTGCAACCGGCACACCCGGGCGTTCGGCGTGTCGAGACCGAGATAGCCACCGGGACGCAGCACCCGGGCCACCTCGGCCAGGACCTTGTCGGCGTCGGAGACGGGAACGTGCTCGATGCTCTGGCCGCTGTAGACGAGGTCGAACGAACCGTCGGCGTACGACGACAGGTCCGTCATCGAGTGGTAGTGGTAGTGCACGGGACCGAGCCCGGTCTCCACCACCTGCCGCTGGGCGTCTTCCCGGTAGAGCTCGTTGCGGTCGTCCGGGGGCAGGTCCACCACCACCAGCTCGTCGAACGGATAGGGATAGCCCATCAACACCATCGCCCCCTGGGACGAACCCAGGGCCGTGCCCCCGAGGTCGAGGATCCGGCGCGCCGGGGGAAGCGTCCGGACGAAGACGCTGCGACTGAAATGGAGTGAACTGCTCAGGTCGCTGAATTCGACGATCGTCCACCATTCGGCCGAGGACAGCATCCGTTCGGCCAGCAGCGTGGGTGTCAACGTGCCCGCCTCGAGACCGGGAAGATAGGCGGCCCGCCCGTGCGCGTCGGGTTCACGATGAAGCAGGAGCTCGTACACGACGCAGAGAGCCTGCTCGGGGGAAAGCCCAGCCAGCCCGCGTCGCCGGCGCCGGATCGGGCGTCCCGGCGTCATCGCCGCCGACCACGCAGGCCCGTAGGCTCGCCGTTTGTGGCCGCCATCCGGGGTAGCCTCCTGAGCATGGCACCCCATTCCACGCGCCCCTCGTCTGCCCTGGTGGCAGGCCCCGGCCCATCCATGCGGAGTAACAACCTAACCGACCTCGCATCGGCCGACGTCTTCCAACGGCTCCTGAAGGAGCGGATCATCTTCCTCGGCAGCGCCATCGACGAGACGGTGGGCAACCAGGTGTGCGCCCAGCTGCTGCTCCTGGCGGCCGAGGACTCCGAGAAGGACATCAACCTGTACGTGAACTCCCCGGGGGGCTCGGTCACCGACGGTCTGGCCATCTACGACACCATGCAGTACGTCAGCTGTGACGTGAGCACCATCTGCGTCGGCCTGGCGGCGTCGATGGGCCAGTTCCTCCTGTGCGCCGGCGCGCCGGGGAAGCGTTTCGCCCTTCCCCACAGCCGCATCCTCATGCACCAGCCCTCGGGCCAGATGCAGGGCCAGGCCACCGACATCGCCATCCAGGCCGAGCAGATCGTCTACCTGAAGCGGATGATGGCCGAACGCATCGCCTTCCACACCGGCCAGCCGGTCGAGCGCATCGAGACCGACTCGGACCGCGACCGGTGGTTCACGGCGGAAGAGGCAAAGGACTACGGCTTCATCGACCGTGTGATCGAACACTCGGCCGCCCAGCCGGCCGCGCACTGAACGCCGTCCGTCGATCGGAGCATCGGTGACAGAGGTACGGGCCGACACGGGGGAGCGGGCACCCGCCGACGCCACAGACGAGTCGGGCACCGCGGGCCGCATCGCCAAGCGCGAACGGGAGATGGCCGATCGCGCCGTCCGGGTGGCGGAACGCGGCAGCAAGCCCACCCGCGTCGTCTCCGCCCGCGTCAGCGTCTGGCTCCGGCTTCGCGAGATGTGGCGGGCTCGGGAGCTCTTCGTCTTCCTCGTCCGCAAGGAGATCAAGGTCAAGTACAAGAACTCCGTTCTGGGCTTTCTCTGGTCCATGCTCAACCCGGCTCTCACCCTGGCCGTCTTCTACGTCCTTTTCACCTACTTCCTCCCCAACGGCATCCCCCACTTCGTCATCTACATGTTCTCGGCCATGCTCGTCTGGAACCTCTACCAGACGGCGTTGATCGGGGGCACCACCTCGGTGGTCCTCAACGCCGGCATCGTCAAGAAGGTGGCCTTCCCCCGGGAGATCCTGGTGCTCGCCTCGGTGGGCGCGGCCTTCATGTTCTTCTTCTACCAATCGATCGTCATGATCATCTTCATGTTCGCCTTCCGGCACGTTCCCGCCTGGGGCGATATCTGGCTCCTCATCCCGGCGCTGGCCGCCATCATCGTCTTCGCCTCGGCTCTCGCCATCTTCCTCGCCGCCGTGAACGTCTACCTGCGCGACACCCAGCACCTGATCGAAGTCCTCCTGGTGGCCTGGTTCTGGGCGATCCCCACCGTGTACGCCTTCTCCGGCCGGGTCCACGAAGCGCTCGAGAGACACACCATCTTGTTCATCCCCCATACCAAGCTGATCTGGCTCTACTTCGCCAACCCTGTCACGCCCGTCGTCATGACCTTCCAGCGTTTCTTCTTCAACGACTTCAACCCCCATTCCACCATTGCCACGCACCCGATTCTCGCCAACGGTCACGTCGCCCCCTACACCGTGCACGCGCTGATTCCGGTCCTGGCCAACTACCCGGTCCACTGGTTCGTGGGGGCCGATCTCGCCGTTCTCGGTGTGTCGGTCCTGCTCTTCCTGGGCGCCCTCTCCGTCTTCGGGCATCTCGAGGGAAACTTCGCGGAAGAGCTTTGATCCGGCCATGACGACAAACATCGCCGTCGACGTCGTCGGCGTCTCGAAGAGGTTCCGCCTCTACCACGAGAAGTACTACTCGCTCAAAGAACGCGTCCTGCACCTGGGGAACAACTCCTACGAGGACTTCTGGGCACTGAAGGACATCAGCTTCGAGGTGGCCGAGGGTCAGACGGTGGGGATCCTGGGCCGCAACGGCTCGGGGAAGTCGACCCTGCTCAAGTGCATGTCGGGTATCCTGCAACCGACCAAGGGCAAGATCGTCGTCCGGGGGAACCTGGCCGCCCTGCTGGAGCTCGGGGCGGGCTTCCAACCCGAGCTCTCGGGACGGGAGAACATCTTCCTGAATGCGTCGTTGCTCGGTATGTCGACGCGCGAGGTGGAGCGCCGCTTCGACGAGATCGTGGGCTTCGCCGAGCTCGAGAACTTCATCGACAACCAGGTGAAGTACTACTCGTCGGGCATGTACGTCCGTCTCGGCTTCGCTGTGGCCGTGAACGTCGATCCCGACATCCTGGTGGTGGACGAGGTCCTGGCCGTGGGTGACGAGAACTTCCAGCGCAAGTGCATGGGCCGGATCAAGGAATTCCAGAACGACGGACGGACCATCTTGTTCGTGACCCACTCGGCCGACCTGGTGCGGGTCATCTGCGACACCGCCGCCGTGCTGAGCTCGGGTGAGATGATCGGCTACACCTCGGCCGCCGAAGCGGTGGCGCTCTATCACGAGCACCTGCTCACCCTGGCCCCGGAATCGGCCATCACCGCCTCGGAGCCGGTGTCGGAGGTGCCCATCTACCGCCCCGTGGGCCTGGCCACCGTCGATGTCGAGCACCCTGGCACGGGCACGAGGGACTACCTGCTCCCGGGGGAGTCACTGACCGTGCACGTCGGCTTCGAAGCCCACGAGCCGGTGTCCGACATGGTGATCGGCGTGGAGATCCACGACCAGTTCGGCGAGATGGTCTATTCCTCGGACACGGAGATCCTCGGCCAACGCATCGACGTCCCTGTCGGCAGCGGCCGCGCCGACCTGACCTTCGAGCACATCCCCTTCCTCGATGGCGCCTACAACGTGGCCATCGAGCTGAAGAGCGGCCTGGGCATCGTCTACGACCGCCGCGAGATGCTGCCCTTCAAGGTCATGAACCCCGGTCGATCACGCGGCGTCGTCGCCCTCGATCTCCGGGTGGATATCCGCACCGCCAGCCTCAGCTAGTCCGTCCGGGCGCCGCTCCGCCGGCGACCGCGTTACTCGGGTCACAGCGGACGCGGTCCCGCTGTGGCGGAAACTCTCACCCCGAACGCGGTCGCTCCCGGTGCCACCCGCC
>DATNJD010000233.1:0-14844 GCA_035604075.1 Acidimicrobiales bacterium | reverse complement strand
CGCGCCGCAGCGCCGCCACGAAACCGGCCCCGTCGGTGCTGTCGCCGATCAGCCGTCCGTCGCGCCGGGTGATGCAGTTCACCACGCCGAGGTGGTCGGCCACCTCGGTCCGCTCGTCGACCAACCGGGCCGCGTCGTGTTTGTGGGGCATGGTGACCGACAGTCCGACGATCCCGAAGGCGCGCATGCCGGCCAGGGCCTCGGCCACGGCGCCGGCCGGGACGGGGAAGGCGACCGACACCCAGTCGAGCCCGAGGGCGTCAAAGGCGGCGTTGTGCAGCAGGGGCGACAATGAATGCCGAATGGGATCACCGATCACAGCCACCAGCGACGACGACGCCGACGGCCACACCGGCGACCGCCGTGGCTCTGCGGGGTCCACTACGGCAGTCCCCGGCTCCGGGCCAACTGCTCGGCGACGACCTGTTGGGCGAAGGTGTCGGAGAACGTCTCGGTCCCGTCGGCCGACGTCAGCTCGAAATAGAGCCACGCCCCCGGCGGGGGATGCAGCGCCGCCCGAAGGGCAACAGCCGAGGGGAAACAGATCGGGGTGGGCGTGAGCCCCGCGTGGAGATACGTGTTGTACGGGGTGGCCAGCGCCAGGTCGGCGGCGGTCACCGACCCCCCGTCGCGCCCTTCGGCGTAGAGGACGGTCGAGTCCATCTGCAGAGGTGTCCCGTTGTTCAACCGGTTGTAGATCACGCGGGCCACCGGGCCCACGTTATGGGTGGTGGCGGCGGTGCTGTCGCCGGGGGAGATCGCTTCCTTCTGCACGATCGAGGCCACCGTGATCGCCTCGTAGGGGGTGAGGCCGTCGGCGGCGGCCGCCGCGCTCAGCCCCAGGGCGTTGGCCTCGGTGCCGAAGCGGGCGACCATCTTGCCCACCAGCTCGGCGTCGGTCTCCCCCGGCACCACCAGATAGGTCCCGGGGCCGAGGAGTCCGTCGAGGTTGTCCGACCCGGCGGGCTGCCAGGGCGAGGGGGCGGCCCGGGCGGCCGCCGCGAAGGCCGACTGGCTGTGGCGGGGAACCTCTTTCCCCACCGAGGCGGCCACCTCCGACACCGTCGTCCCCGGCAGCACGGTCACGGCGAAGACGTTCGGACCGGCGGCCAGGGCGGAGCGCACCGAGGCGAAGCCCTGCTGCCGGTGCAGCTGGTAGCGCCCCGCCAACACCGTGGGCGTGCCATGCAGGATCAGGTAGATCCGAAAGGCGAGCGAGCTCCCCACCACGCCCTGGCGGGCCAGGTCCGCCGTCACCACCGACACCGAGGCACCCTCGGGGACGTTCACGATCACCGCCGGCCCCGCCGGGCCCGGGCTCACCTCGCCCTCGTACCAGACGACACCCCACACCACCAGGCCCACCACGACCAGAGCGAGAAAGCCGAGCGCCGTCCGCAGGCGGCGACGGCCGAGCGATCGTCGTGTCACGGCCGGGGGCGCCGCGTGTCCAGCCAGGCCTGCAGCAGCACGGCGGCGGCGGCCTGGTCCACCACCCGGCGCCGGGCCTTCCCCCCGTGGCCGGCGGCAACGAGGGACCGCTCGGCGCTCACCGTCGTGAAGCGCTCGTCGAAGGTCTCGACGGCCACCCCCCGGGGGGCGAGCAACGCCCGCAGGGCGTCGGCCTCGGTCTCGGCCGCCCGCGCCGCCTGCCGCCGGCGGCCGTCCAGACTGAGCGGCAGCCCCACGATCAGGTGCTCGGCCCCGGCCTCGAGGACCGCCGCCACCACGGCGGCCCGGTCGGCGTCGGCGTCGCCACTGCGCTCGAGCGTGCACCGCGGCGAGGCGAGGGTCCCCCCGCGGTCGGACACGGCCACGCCGATCCGTCGACTGCCGAGGTCGATGGCGGCGCTACGCACGGCCTCAGCGGCCAGCGAGCGTGCGCCGGGCCTCGGCCAGCATCTCGTCGATCTTCGCCACCTCTCGCCCGCCCGCCACGGCCAGCTCGGGCGATCCCCCCCCGCCCCCGCCCACCACGGCGGCCAGCTGCTTCACCGTGGCCCCGGCGTCGACGGTGCCTCCCGAGGCCACGGCCACCGCCACCTTGGTCCCGTCGGGCGTGCCGGCCACCACCACCACCGCCGGTCCGGACTTGCGGACGGCCTGGGCCAGGTCCCGCAGCTGGTCGGGCGAGAGGTCGTCCACGCGCACGACCACCACCCCGTCACGGGCCGCCCCGGCCAGTTCGGCCGCCCGGGCGTCGAGCGACGCCCCGCGCAACCGCTGCAGCTCCTTGTCCGTCTGCCGTTGGCGCTCGATGAGGCGCTCGAGGGCGTCGACCACGCCGCCGGGCTCCACCCGCAGCAGCTGGGCGGCCTCGGCCAACTCGCGCTGACGCTCCTCGGCCACCACCAGCGATCCGGCTCCGGTCACCGCCTCGATGCGGCGGGTGTTGGACCCGATCGAGCTCTCCGACATCACGGTCACGGGGCCGATCATGCCCAGGGCGCTCACGTGCGTCCCCCCGCACAGCTCCGTCGATCGCGACCCGGCGCGGACCACCCGCACCCGCTCGCCGTACTTGTCGCCGAAGAAGGCCAGCGCCCCCATGGCCTCGGCTTCGGCCTTGGACGTCTCGATGATCTCGACCGCCTCGTCCCCGAGCACCTGGGCATTCACCAGCCGCGCCACCGCGGTCATCTCCTCGGGCCGCACCCCCTGGGGGTGCGAGAAGTCGAAGCGCAGCCGGTCGGGCGCCACGTAGGAGCTCTGCTGCCGCACGTGGTCGCCCAGCACCTGGCGCAGCGCGGCGTGCAGGAGATGGGTGCCCGTGTGGTTACGCCGGGCGCCGTCTCGCCGGGCGACGTCGATGGCGGCCAGGGCGTCCTGGCCGGGGAAGAGCTCCCCCTCGACGCGGGCGCGATGCACGATCAACCCGGGCAGGGCGATCTGGGTGTCGGTCACGGTGGCCCGGCCCGTCTCGGTGGTGATGGTCCCGGTGTCTCCCACCTGGCCGCCCGACTCGGCGTAGAACGGGGTCCGGTCGAGGACGACCTCGGCCGTCCCGGGTTCGGCGCCGTCCATGACGGCCACCACCGTGGCCGGGTCCTGCGCGTGGGTGTAACCGGTGAAGACGGTGGGCCCGGTGCTGTCGAGCAGCTGGCGGTACACGGCCTCCTCGCCCGCCGCGGCCCGCCGTGCCCGGGCGTCGGCCCGGGCCCGGGCGCGCTGGGCGGCCATGGCCGTCTCGAATCCCTCGACGTCGACCGACGCCCCGGCCTCGGCCGCCATCTCCATGGTCAGCTCGATGGGAAAGCCGTGGGTGTCGTGGAGCCGGAAGGCCTCGTCGCCCGACACCGTCTTCGACCGCGACAGCTCCTGTTCCAGGATCATCGATCCCGACGCCAGCGTCCGTCGGAAGTTGCCCTCCTCGCGCTCGACGGTGGCCTGGATCAGGTCGAGCTCGTCGACCAGCACGGGGTAGGCCTGTCCGAGCACCTCGGCCACCGAGGCCACCAGGCCCGGGGTGATGGGCTCGATCACCCCGAGCTGGAAGGCCCGGCGCACGGCCCGGCGGATGACCCGGCGCAGCACGTAGCCCCGCCCGTCGTTCGACGGCATCACGCCGTCGGCCACCAGCATGGCCATGGCCCGAGCGTGGTCGGCCAGGATCCGCAGGGCCACGTCGGAGTGCCGGTCGGCGCCGTAGTGGACCTCCGTCAGCTCCTCGGCCCGGGCCACCACGGGCCGGAAGACGTCGGTGTCGAAGAGCGACTCCACCCCCTGGAGCACCGGCAGCAACCGCTCGAGGCCGGCGCCGGTGTCGATGTTGGGGGTGGGCAGGTCGACAAGGGGGCCGTCGGCCAGCCGGTTGAACTGCATGAAGACCAGGTTGTAGAGCTCGACGTACCGTTCGGCCCCGCCGTGGGCGGGACCACCGGCGGCACCGTACTGCTCGCCCCGGTCGTAGAAGATCTCCGAGCAAGGTCCGCAGGGGCCGGTGTCGCCCATCCCCCACCAGTTGTCCTCGTCCAGACGCTGGATCCGCGCCGTGGGGAAGCCGACGGCGTCGCGCCAGATCTGCTCGGCCTCGTCGTCGGTGTCGTGGACCGTCACCCACAGGCGTTCACCGTCGATCCCGAACACCTCGGTGAACAGCTCCCAGGCGAAGGGGATGGCATCGGCCTTGAAGTAGTCGCCGAAGCTGAAGTTCCCGAGCATCTCGAAGAACGTGCAGTGGCGCATCGTGGTCCCCACGATGTCGATGTCCACCGTCCGGAAACACTTCTGCACCGACGTGGCCCGGCGCCACGGTGCCGGTTCCTCGCCCAGGAAGTAGGGCTTGAAGGGCACCATCCCGGCGATGGTGAACAGCACCGTCGGATCGTGCGGGATCAGGCTGGCCGAGGGCACGACGGTGTGCCCGCGCTCCGCGAAGAAGCCGGTGAAGGCCGTCCGGAGCTGGTTGGCGTCCATCCGAGCGATGCTACCGGTCGCCACCCTGGGCCCTTGGCCCCGAGCGTTCAGCGACCGAGGTCCCGCATCTCGAGGTCGTGGTACAGCTCGCGCCGGCGGCGGCGGGCGGCCGTCCGTCCCGTGTCGATGGACCGCCGCACATGGCCGGCGGTGGACCGCGCCCCGTGGTCCACCAACGTGACCACCTCTCCGGCGATCTGTCCCGACTGGACGCGCTGCGCTAGACGCTCCACCCGGCGCCGGGCCCATACGGTGGCACCGCTGCCGGCCACGGCACCCACCCCCACCCACATCAGACGTCGCGTCATCGCCGCACCCGGCTCCGTCGGTGACGACGCGAGGCGCCCGCCGCGGGCAACTCCGGCGCGACGCCGTCGCGCCGGCTCTGGTCGGCGCCCGCCGGCCGGCGCACCGAAGCGTCGGGTCCGCCACGACCGACGAGACGGCGCAGCGCCGCGCCCGTCCCCGTGCTGAAGGCCAGCACCTTCACCACGGGGTTGGCAAAGGCCCGGTAGGCGAGGCGCGAGGCGGAGTCGACTGTGGCCGAGACGGACTCGGCCGATCCGAGGACGTCGCCCACCCGCACCATCTCGGTGGCGGCCTGATCGACGACGACCCGGGCCTCGCGTAGAAGCGGCACCGTCTCGCGCTGCAGGTCAGTCACGAGATCCCGCAGCTCCCGGACCCGGCGGACGAGGACCGCCACCGCCACCAGGGACGCCACCGCCGCCAACGAGGCGCAGACGGCGGCGACCAGCACGGCCACATGGTCGGCGGACATGGTCCGACCAGCCTACCGGCCGCCGGTCAGCTCCCCCCCATACCGACCATGGGGGCGTTCAGGCGACGACCCCCCATCGAACCGGTGAAGCCGGCACTGCCGAAGGCGAAGATCCCCCCGTCCGAGGCCACCAACCAGTAGCCCCCACCCCCGAAGGGGGTGGAGATGCCCACGATGGGTTCGGCCAGCCGGACCGACCCGAGCGACCCCGAGAACCCGGCGTCGCCGAAGGCGAAGATCCCCCCGTCCGAGGCGGCCAGCCAGTACCCGTCGCCGTCGGGGGTCGTGGCCATCCCCACCACGGGACGGCTGAGCCTGATCCCCCCCGTGGAGCCGAAGAAGCCGGCGTCGCCGAAGGAGAAGACGCCCCCGTCGGAGGCCACCAGCCAGTACCCCCCGCCGTCGGGGGTGGCGGCCATCCCTACGATCGGTTTGTCCAGGCGTATCGAGCCCGTCGAGCCGTGGAACACGGCGTCACCGAAGCTGAAGACGCCGCCGTCGGAGGCCACCAGCCAGTAGCCGTGCGACGACACGGTGGCGGCCATGCCCACCACCGGTCTCTGCAACCGGATCCCGCCCGTCGAGCCGTGGTAGCCGAGCTGCCCGAAGCTGAACACCCCGCCGTCCGACGCCGTCGTCCAGTACCCCCGCAGACCGGTGAAGGTGAAGTAGTTCCGACCATCGAGCCCGATCACGTCGTTCGCCGTCCGCACCTCCACCGCCACCGTGTCCCATCCGCTCGTGGGGGAACCGGGCGTGCTCACCGTGACCGACGAGCCCGACGCCGACAGGCCCCGACCGGCGTTCCCCGGTCCGAAGTCGACCTCCTGCACGGCGCCCAGGTTCGCCCCCCCCAACGTCACCGTCGTCCCCCCGCCCGCCGGCCCCGAGCCCACGCTCATCGACGTCACCACCGGGCAGGCATTCACCGGGCTCACCAGATCGGGCACCAGCGCCGAGACGACGGGCGAACCCAGGCCGCTCGCCATGTCGTAGCCGGCGGTGGCCGGGTAGTCGGGCCCCCCCGGCGTCCGGGGCGGATCGGCCGGCGGCGAGCCGTTCGGCTGGTTGTTGCCCGAGGTCACGTCGTTGAAAGGCCGCGATCCGAGACAACCGGCCTGGTAGAGGGCGGGATTGAGCAACCCGATGCGCCCCGGCGGCGAGCCCACCGCCTGGTCGGCCAGCGCCGCCACCGACGCCCACAGGGGAGCGCCCATGGACGTCCCCCCGATCAGCTGCCACCCCCCGCGCCCGCAGGAGCAGAACGTGGCGTAGCCGGTACCGGGATCGCCGTCGGCGGTCACGTCGGGCACCTCCCGGCACGACACCGTGCCGGGACCCGAGCTGAACGGACACGGCGACCGGCCCGTGTAGGAATCATCGGCCTTGGTGAAGGCGTTCTCGACGCCCGGTCCGAGCTGCCACGACGGCATCGTCCACACCGTCGAGATGCCGCCGCCCGTCGTCCCCTCGAACGTCCCGGTGTTCCACACCGACTCGCCCGGCGGCGGCCCCAGGGAGCCGAGCTCCGTCCCCCCCACCGACGTCACCCACGGTTGGCTGGCCGGGTCGTCCACCTCGAGGTTGGTGTTGGCGGAGAACCCGGGGGCGTTGCAGTCCTCGGACCCCTCGTCACCGGCCGCGGCGGTGAAGGTCTGGCCCTGGACGGCGGCCTCTTCCAGAAGATTCGACTCCGCCGCGATCTCGGCCAACCCGCTGGCCGGTTCGCACTGCCCCCAACTGGTGGACAGGACCTGGGCGGCGTCGTCGTTCACCATGCGCGCATACACGTCGAGGGGACCGACGCCGAAGTTGGGCCCCACGTACACCCGGATGCTCGCCTCGGGGGCCAGTCCCGCCACCATCTCGATGTCGAGCGCCGACTCGCCCGAGCCGGGGCCGTCGGTGGCGTCGCCCGTCGGGATGTCCACCGGCACCGGCGTCACCGACGTGGAGATGCCGTAACAGGTGTCGAAACTGCTGATGTCGGTGGGCAGGTACGGCTCGAGCTCGTAGATGCCGACGGTCACGCTCTGGCCTTCGTTGGCGGGGTACAGCGACGCCATCGAGTAGGCCTGGGCCAGCTCCGTCGCCGTCGTCCCCACCGCCTCGGCCGGACCGCACGCCGACGGGCCGGTGTGCGGTCCCGGGCCCGACGCCGGCGCCCGCGGCGACAGCACCCCCGGCGAGGGGCGAGCCAGCTGCGGCGTGGACAGCGCCAGGTCGTCGAGTCCCACCACCCCCTGCACGGTCGCCGCCAACTCGCTCGGCACCGTCGGCCGCGCCGTCGGTTCGCGCACGATCCGGCCGCCCGGCAGCTGCTCCAGATCGAAGCCCACCCCGAATGCCGCCCCCAGCACCGACGCCGGTCCCGACACCGGGATCAGAAGACCGTCGCGGGCCGTGGGCCCGACGGCGAGACCCTGGCTCTCGAGCCAGGCCCGCGTGGCGGCGATGGCCGAGGGGTCCGGTCCGAAGCGCGCCGCGAACTCGCCCGGTTCGAGGAAGTGCCGGAACTCGGCCGACCCCGGCGTCGTCACGACCTGAGCGAAGGCCGCCAGCGCGGCCGGATCGGCCGGCCGCAGGGCCACGTCGACGGAGAGACGGCTGTCGCCGGAGAGCCGGCCCGCCGCCCGTGTCCCCACCGGCAGACGTTCGGGCCCCCCCGTCACGGGGCTCACGCCGGACGAGGTGAGGGCCGCCGCCGACACCGACAGTGCCATCACCACACCCGAGGACGAGACGACGGCCAACGCCACACACCATGCCGCCACACACCATGCCGCCGAACGCCATGCCGCCGATCCCCTCCCCCGGCGGGCGCGTGGTCGAGGCGGACCGGCCGACGTCACGAGGTGGTCGTATCCGGACCGGCCCGCCGGGCCCGGAGTCGCTCGGCCAGGGCTTTCTCCGCCCCGTGGTCGCTGGGCTCGTAGTAGACGTGGTCAGACACCTCGGGGGGACGGTAGTCCTGAGCCACCCACCCCCGGGGGTCATCGTGGGGATACCGGTACCCCTTTCCGTGCCCGAGGGCCCGGGCGCCGGGGTAGCTGGCGTCGCGCAAGTGGGCCGGCACCTCGCCCCGGGCCCCCGTCCGCACGTCCTCCTGGGCCCGGCCGAGCGCCACCGTCACCCGGTTCGACTTGGGGGCGGCGGCCAGATGGATCACGGCCTGGGCCAGGTTGAGCTGGGCCTCGGGCAAGCCGACGAACTCGACGGCGCGCGCGGCGGCGTCGGCCACCACCAGGGCCAGGGGATCGGCCAGGCCCACGTCCTCCGAGGCCAGGATCACCAGACGCCGGGCGATGAACCGGGCGTCCTCGCCGCCCTCGAGCATCCGGGCCAGCCAGTACAGGCCGGCATCGGGGTCCGAGCCCCGGATGGCCTTGATCAGCGCGCTCGTCTGGTCGTAGTGGGAATCCGCCCCCTGGTGCAGCAGCCGCCCGGCGCGCGCCCGGCCCACGTCGTCGACGGTCACGGTGGCCTCCCCGGCCAGCGCCAGCGCCACCTCGAGGGTGCCGAGGGCGGCCCGGGCGTCGCCGTCGGCCACCGACACGAGCGCGGCGACGGCCTCCTCGGTGGCGTCGGCCTCCTCGGCCTCGAGCGCCCGCTGCACCACCACGGCCACGTCCTCGTCGGCCAGCGGTTCCAGCCGCCACAACGTCGACCGGCTGAGAAGGGGCGAATTCACCGAGAAGAACGGATTCTCGGTGGTGGCACCGATCAACACGATCAGCCCCTCCTCCACCGACGGCAGCAGCGCGTCCTGTTGGGCCTTGTTGAACCGGTGCACCTCGTCGATGAACAGGATCGTCCCCTGTCCCTGCTCACCGAGCCGTCGCCGCGCCTCCTCGACGGCCCGCCGCACGTCGGCCACGCCGGCGTTCACGGCCGACAACGGCACGAAGGCCTTGGCCGTCACCGAGGCGATCACCAAGGCCAGCGTCGTCTTCCCCGTCCCCGGAGGTCCCCACAGCACGGCCGAGGTCAACCGGTCCTGTTCCACCAGCGCCCGCAGCGGCGCCCCCGGCGCCACCAGATGCCGTTGGCCCACCACCTCGTCGAGTGTCCGCGGCCGCATCCTCGCCGCCAGCGGTCCCCGGGCGGCCAACCGGTCGGCGGCGGCGGAGGCGAACAGATCGGCCACGTCCGGCCCGCTCAGTCGGGTCGGGGAACGGGACGCAGGCCGAGCTCGCGCAGCACCGAGTCGGCCACCGCCTTCGGCGCGCCCGTCATCGGGTCATTGCCGGACTGCGTCTTCGGGTAGGCGATCACCTCGCGGATGTTCCCCTCCCCGGCCAGCAGCGCCACGAAACGGTCGATCCCCACGGCGAACCCGCCGTGGGGCGGGGCCCCGTAGCGGAAGGCCCCGAGCAGGAACCCGAAGCGGGCGTCGGCCTCCTCGGGCGTGATCCCGAGCGCGTCGAACACCTGTCGCTGGATGTCCTCCCGGTGGATACGGATCGACCCCGACCCGAGCTCCCAGCCGTTCAACACCAGGTCGTAGGCCTGGGAGCGCACCGCCAGGGGGTCGGTGGCGATCAGACCCAGGTCGTCGGGGTGCGGCATCGTGAACGGGTGGTGCGCGGCGATGGGCCGCCCGACGTCGTCCACCCCGTCGAAGAGCGGGAAGTCGGTCACCCAGCAGAAGCGCCGGCCCCCCTCGGCGATGGGCAACCGGCCCAGCTCGAGCCGCAGCGCCCCGAGCACCGTGCAGGCCCGGTGCCACTCGTCGGCCACCACCAGCACCAGGTCACCAACGGTGGCGCCCGTCCCCGCCACCAGAACCTCCCGTTCGGGGTCACCCAGGAATTTGTCCAGGGGCGACTCGACGCCGGCCGGCTCGGTGGACGTCACCTTGAACCAGGCCAGGCCCTGCGCCCCGAGCTCCTTGGCCCGGTCGACGAGGCCGTCGAGACGGTTCCGGCCGAACGACGTCCCCCCGGGGACCCGCACGGCTTTCACGCACGGCGCGGCGAAGGCCCGCACCGCCGTCTGATCGAAGGCCGGGCTCAGATCGACGAGCTCCATCTCGAAGCGCAGGTCGGGCTTGTCGGTGCCGAACCGGTTCATGGCGTCGTGCCACGTGATCCGCTCCGCCTGGCCGGGGGCCTCCCCCACGGCCGCCTCGGTGGCGTCGGCCACCGCCTCGGTGATCACCGCCTGGATCTCCTCCTGGGTCACGAACGACGCCTCGATGTCGAGCTGCGTGAATTCGAATTGCCGGTCGGCCCGCAGGTCCTCGTCGCGCAGGCACCGTGCCACCTGGAAGTACCGGTCCATCCCCCCCACCATCAGCAGCTGCTTGGCGATCTGGGGACTCTGGGGCAGCACGTAGAAGGATCCGTGGTGCAACCGCGACGGCACGGCGAACTCGCGCGACCCCTCCGGCGTCGGCGTCCACAGAAGCGGGGTCTCCACCTCGCAGAAGCCCTGGCGCACCATGGCGGCGCGCATGGCGCCGATGGCCCGGGCCCGCAGCCGCAGGTTTCCCTGCATCCGCGGCCGCCGCAGGTCCACGTAGCGGTAGCGCAGCCGCACCGTCTCGTCCGTCTCGGCCCGGTCGTCCACCGGGAACGGGGGCGGCTCGGCCTGCCCGAGAACCTCCACCGTGCACTCGACCACCTCGATCTCCCCCGTCTCGAGCTCGGAGTTGACCGTCCCCTCGGGCCGGGCCCGCACCGTCCCGCTCACGGCCACCACCCACTCGCTGCGCACGTCGACGCTGCCGTCGACCACGCACTGAGTGATGCCGCTGTGGTCGCGCAGGTCGACGAAGGCGAGGTGCTCGCCGTGATCGCGCCGGCGCGCCACCCACCCGCACAACCGCACCGGCGTCCCGGCGTCGCCCGCCCGCAGCTCGCCGCACATATGGGTCCGCATGCTCGTCGCCGTCACCCCGTCACCCCGTCATCTCGTCATCTCCGCATTTCGCTGCATCTCCGACAACCGGGCCACGATCTCGTCGCGGGCCACGGTCTGTTGCTCGCCCGCCTCCCGCAAGGGCCGGAGCGTGACCACGCCGGACCCGAGCTCCTCGGTCCCGATGATCACGGCGAACCTCGCCCCCGACCGGTCGGCCTGCTTCAGCTGGGCCTTGAGCGAGCGGCCATCGTAGGCCCGCAGGGCCACCAACCCGGCCCGCCGCAGGCCGTCCACCAGGTCACGGGCCTCTTCCCCACCGGTCAGATCGATCACGAAGGCATCGGCGGGCGGCGGGGCGACGGCGAAGCAGCCCTCGGCGTCACAGGCCATCAGCAGCCGCTCGATCCCGATGCCGAACCCGATCCCGGGCGTGGGCTCCCCACCGATGGCCTCGGCCAACCCGTCGTAGCGGCCGCCCCCGCCCACGGCGTTCTGGGCCGTCTCGAGGGCCGTGGCCGAGAATTCGAAGGTCGTGCGCGTGTAGTAGTCGAGGCCGCGTACGAGCCGGGGCTCGAGCCGGTGGGCGATGCCGAGCGCGTCGAGCCCGGTCCGCACCCGGGCCAGGTGGGCGGCGCACTCGTCGTCGAGGAAGTCCACCAGCCGGGGCGCGTCCTCGGTCACGGCCCGACAGGCGTCTCTCTTGCAGTCGAGCACCCGCAACGGGTTGACAGAGAAACGCTCCCGGTGCTCGTCGCACAGCTCGCCCGCGTGACGGCCGAGGTACTCCCCCAGCGCGGCCAGATACCGGGGCCGGTCGTCGGCGCACCCCATGGAGTTCACCGCCAGGTCGACCTGCCGCAGCCCCAGGTCGGCGTAGAAGCCGGCGGCCAGGGCGATCACCTCCACGTCGAGGTCGGGGTCCTCGGTGCCGAGCACCTCGACGCCCAGCTGATGGTGCTGCCGGTAGCGGCCGGCCTGCGGCTGCTCGTAGCGGAAGGCGGGAGTGACGTACCACGCCTTCCACGGCACGGGCGGGTGGTGCTGCACGAAGGCCCGCACGATGGGGGCCGTCCCCTCCGGCCGCAGCGCCAGCGGCCGGTCGTCGCGGTCGGTGAACTCGTACATTTCCTTCGTCACCACGTCGCTCTGGCCCCCGATCCCCCGGCGGAAGAGCCGGGCGTCCTCGAAGACCGGCGTCAGCGCCAGCCCAAAACCCCCCCGCCGGGCCCGGCCGGCGAAGGCAGCCACGAGCGCCTCCCACCGGCTCGACTCGGGCCACAACACGTCGTGGGTCCCCTTCGGGGCGCGTACCACCATGGCGTCGACCTTCTCGTCGGTCACCGGTTGGTCAGCCCTTTCGGCCGGGCAGGGTGCGGAAGGCGTCGAAGACACCGTCGAGATGCTTGAGCGAGCTCAGCAACGAATCGAGATGCCCGGGGTCGGCCAGCTCCACGTCGAACCGCATCCGGCTCACCCGGTCCGGTGCCGTCTGGCTCGACGAGGCCACGATGTTCAGGTGGTGCTCGGAGACCACCCGGGTCACGTCCGACAGCAGCCGCGACCGGTCGAAAGCCAGCACCTCGAGAGCGGCCACGAAGACGGTGGACCCCTCCCGGTCCCACTCCACCTCGATCAGCCGCTCCTGCTCGCCCGCGGCCAGGGCGCTGGCGTTGGCACAGTCGGCCCGGTGCACGCTCACCCCCCGGCCCCGCGTCACGAAGCCGACGATCTGGTCGCCGGGCACCGGCGTGCAGCAGCGCGACAGCCGCACCATCACATCGTCGAGGCCTTCGACGTAGACACCGACCGGAGAGCCGCGCCGGGCCCGGCTCCCGAGACCCGGTCCCACCGTGGTAGGCAACTGCTCCTCCTGGTCGCCGCCGCGCAGGTCCCGGGTGAGCCGCTGAGCCACCGATCGCGCCGACACGTGGCCGTCGCCGATGGCGGCATGCAGCGCGTCGAGATCGGAGTAGTTCATGGCCGACGCCAGCCGCTCGAGGGCGTTGGAGGCGGCCAGCTTCTGCACGGGCAGGCCCTCGCGGCGCAGCGCCTTGATCAGCTCGTCGCGCCCCGTGTCCATGGCGTCCTCGCGCCGTTCCCGGCTGAACCACTGCCGGATCTTGTTGCGCGCCCGGGGCGAGGCCACGATCTGCAGCCAGTCGCGCGACGGCCCCGCCGACGGCACCTTGGAGGTGATGATCTCGGCCGTGTCGGCCGACTGCAGCTTCGTGTCGAGCGGCACCAACCGCCCGTTCACCTTGGCCCCGATACAGCGGTGGCCGACCTCGGTGTGGATGGCGTAGGCGAAATCGATGGGCGTGGATCCGGCGGCCAGGGCGATGACACGGCCCTTCGGGGTGAACACGTAGACCTCGTCCTGCTCCAGGTCGAGCTTCAGTGTCTCCAGGAACTCGAGCGGATCGATGGTCTCCTGCTGCCAGTCGACGATCCGCTGCAGCCACGCCATCTCCGCCGTGGTCGAGGCCCCACCGTCTTTGGCCTGAGCCTTGTAGCCCCAGTGCGCGGCGATGCCGTACTCGGCCCGCCGGTGCATCTCCTGGGTGCGGATCTGCACCTCGATGGGCTTTCCCTCGAGGCCGATCACCGTGGTGTGCAGCGACTGGTAGAGATTGAACTTGGGACTGTTGATGTAGTCCTTGAAACGCCCCTGCACGGGACTCCAGATGGCGTGGATGGAGCCGAGGGCCGCCCAGCAGTCCTTTTCGGACTCCACGATCACCCGGATGGCCACCAGGTCGTGGATCTCGGCGAATTCCTTCCCCCGCACCACCATCTTCTCGTAGATGCTCCACAGGTGCTTGGGCCGTCCCGTCACGTCGGCGCCGACGCCGGAGGCGGCCAGCCGTTGCCGCACGGCCACGAGCACCCGGGCCAGGTAGTCGTCACGCTCGGGGGCCCGGGTGGCCACCATCTGTTCGATCTCGGCGTAGCGCTTGGGGTGAAGCGTGGCGAAGGCCAGGTCCTCGAGCTGCCACTTGAGCTCCTGGATGCCGAGGCGGTGGGCCAGCGGCGCGTAGATGTCGAGCGTCTCCTGCGCCGTCCGGCGCTGCTTCCACTCGGGCATCACGGCGATCGTCCGCATGTTGTGTAGCCGGTCGGCCAGCTTGATGACGAGCACCCGCCAGTCGTTGGCCATGGCCACGAGCATCTTGCGGACGGTGGCCGCCTGCTGGGCCTCCTTGGAGTCGAATTGCAGCCGGTCCAGCTTCGTCACGCCGTCGACGATCGCCGCCACCTCGGCCCCGAACTGCACCTCGACGTCGTCGAGACTGAGACCGGTGTCCTCGACGGCGTCGTGCAGCAGGGCGGCGGCCACCGACCGGGCGTCGAGACCCAGATCGGCCACGATCCCGGCCACGGCCACCGGATGGGTGAAATAGGGCTCGCCCGTCTGGCGCACCTGGCCCGCATGGGCCGCCTCGGCGGCGGCCCCGGCCCGGGCGATCAGCTCCCGGTCCTCGACCGAAGGAACCGATCGGCGTCCGTCGTGGGAGCCGAGAAGACCGGCCAGCAGGTCGTCGAGCATGGCCGGACGCCGGAAGGGCGCAGCCTGACGCTCGACGGTCACCATCCAGTCAACGGTACCTGCCCGCCCCGGTCACCGTGATCACCCGGCACCCCTTCCGAACGGGTCGGTGGCACGGGATCAGCGGCGCTTTCCGCCCTTTCCCTTGCCCTTGCCCTTGCGTGGACGGGGCGGTGGCCGGCGGGCCGACGCCGCCGGCGGACGCTTGGCCCCTCCCGCCGCCGGACGCGCCGCG
>DATNJD010000232.1:0-6413 GCA_035604075.1 Acidimicrobiales bacterium | reverse complement strand
CTCGGCGGCCAGCCGGTCCCGGTAGGCGCCGGCCAGCACGGCCAGCCCCGCCTGTAGTTCGTCGGCCCGCATCCGCCGTTCCTCTCGGTGGTGCCGGTCTTCGATTTCCTTGCGGCCGGCCACGCCCCGCTCCCCGTTGCGCTCGGCCTGTTCGGCCAGGCTCTGCATGTCGGCGGCGTGCCGCAGGCGCAGGGGCTCGACCGCCTCCTCGGCCGCCCCCAACAGCTCGGACGCCACCGTGGCCACGGTGGCGCCGGTGCCGTCGAGCCGGCTGGGGACGTCGCGCCAGATCCGGCGCCGGGCGGCGAAGCCGGCGTCGTCGACCAGCAACCGGACCCGGTCGGCGCTGCCCCGGGCGGCCGTCGCCATCTCCCGGGCCAGATCGTCCTCGACCCCCTGACCGGTCAGCCACGCCGTCAGCGACTCGGCCGAGACCGGCTGCAGGTCGATCCGCACGCACCGACTGGCCACGGTGACGAGCTCGGTCGGCACCATGTCGGCCAGCAGCACGAAGACCGTGTCGCCCGGCGGCTCCTCGAGCGTCTTCAACAGCACCGGCGCCGCCAATCGGGCCAGATGGAGATCGGACACCGCCACCACCTGGCGCCGCGCCTCCAAGGGTCGCCGTTGGGCCAGCCGGACGACGCGCCGGGCGTCGTCGACGGTCACCGAGGGACCCGACCGGTCCACTTCGACCAGGTCGGGGTGGACCCCGGCCAACGCCCGTCGGCACGTCGAGCACACCCCGCATCCCCCCATCGGACACAGCAACGAAGCAGCGAAGCCCCGGACGAGGGCCCGCTGGCCGACCCCGGGCGGACCCACCAGCAGGTAGGCGTGCACCGGCTGGCGGGCCATGGCCCGCAACTGCTCGACGGCGCCGTCCTGGCCGACGACCTCGCCGTACAGCGCCCGCACGGGTGGGGTGTCGGTGGTGGTGGTGGTGGCGCCGTCGTCGCCGGCGGTCACGGGGCCCCCGCCGGCAACGCACCCAGTCGGGCCACCACGGCCGTGCTCAGCCGGGTGGCCACCGCCTCCCGTTCGCCCACACCGTCGATCACCACCCAGTGCTTGGGGTCGGCCGCCGCCAGGGCCAGGTACCCGGACCGGACCCGTTCCTGGAATTCGTCGCCCAGGCCCTCGAGCCGGTCCTCGCGACCTCCCGCCCGGCGGCCACGGCCGACCGCCACGGGCACGTCGACCAGGACGTTCAGATCGGGGGTGATCCCCCCCGTGGCCCAGTCGACCAACAGCCGCAGGTCATCGAGGTCGAGGCCCCGCCCGTAGCCCTGGTAGGCCAGGGTCGACCCCGAGAAGCGGTCGGTCACCACCCATCGGCCCGCTTCCAGCGCCGGCGCCACCACCTCGGCCACGTGCTGGGCCCGGTCGGCCGCCATGAGCAGGGCCTCGGACCGTTCGGTCACCGGCGGCAGCTCCCGGTTGAGCAGCAATCCCCGCAGCTCGGCGCCGAGAACGGTGGCCCCCGGTTCGGACGTCACCGTGATCGTCCCCGCCCGTTCGGCCCCGCCCGCCAGGAGCTGCACCTGGGACGTCTTGCCACTGCCGTCGATCCCCTCGATGGCGATCAGCCGACCGCGCACCGCCGAACCCTCAAGCCTTCTTCGCCTTGGTGGCCTTCGTCGCTTTCTTCGTGGCCGGCGCCTTGCTCGCCGTCGTGGTCTTCCCCGGCGCCTTCTTGGCCTTGGCCGCCTTCTTGGCCTTGGCCGCCTTCTTGGCCCGCTTGGCCGGGGGCCCCGCCGCCCGGCGGTCGGCCAGCAGCTCGACGGCCCGCTCGTGGGTGATCGTCTCCTGGTCGTCGCCCTGGCGCAGCGACGCGTTGGTCGTCCCGTCGGTCACATAGGGCCCGAAGCGCCCGGCCCGCAGCACGATGGGCTGCGCCGTCTCGGGGTCGTCACCGAGTTCTTTCAACGGTGCCGCCGCCGTCCTCCCCCGACCCCGCTTGGGCTGGGCGAACAGCGCCTCGGCCTGGTCCAGGGTGACGCTGAACAGCTCGTCCTCGGCCGTCAGGCTCCGGGTGTCGGTCCCCTTCTTGATGTACGGGCCGAACCGCCCGTTCATGGCCAGGATCTCCTCCCCCGACGCCGGGTCCCGTCCCACCGTCCGGGGCAGGGTGAGCAGCCGCAGGGCGTCCTCGAGCGTCACCGTGTCGAGCGACATCGTCTTGAACAGCGACGCCGTCCGCGGCTTCTCGCCGCCGTCGACCGCCTCTCCGAGCTGCACGTAGGGGCCGAACCGGCCGGTCCGGGCGATCACGGACAGACCCCCGTCGGGATCGGTCCCGAGGGTCCGGTCCCCCGACGGCGCCGCTAGCATCTCCTCGGCCTTCTCGAGCGTCAACTCGTCGGGCGGCAGGTCCTCGGGGATCGACGCCCGGTCGTCCTCGCGCTGGAGGTAGGGCCCGTACCGGCCCACCCGGGCCACCACGGCCCGGCCCTCGGCGTCGTCGCCGATGGGGATCGAGTTCACCTCGCGGGCGTCGATCTCGCCCAGATGGGTGGCCACCTCTTCTTTCAACCCCACCCGGACGTGGCCGTTGCCGGCGGCCGCCCCGCCGTTGCCGGCGCCGGCACCAGCGGACCCCCCGTTCCGGGCGGCCCCGTCGTCGCCGAAGTAGAAGCGGGTGAGCCAGGGCAGGGCCTCCTGGCTCCCCTGGGCGATCTCGTCCAGGTCGTCCTCCATGGCGGCGGTGAAGCCGTAGTCGACCAGGTTGCCGAAGTGCTGCTCGAGCAGCCCCACCACGGCGAAGGCCGTGAACGAGGGCACGAGAGCGGTGCCCTTCTTCCACACGTAGCCCCGGTCCTGGATCGTCCCCAGGATGCTGGCGTACGTCGACGGCCGGCCCACCCCGAGCTCCTCCAGGTTCTTCACCAGCGAGGCCTCGGTGTACCGGGGGGGCGGCTGCGTGGTGTGGCTCTTGGGCTCGATGGCGGTGGCTCCCACCGTGTCGCCCTCGGCCAGCGCCGGCAGCTGCACCTCGCGATCGGCCAGGTCGGCCTCGGGGTCGTCCGATCCCTCGACGTAGGCCCGCAGGAAACCGGGGAAGGTGATCACCTGGCCCGAGGCGGCGAACTCGGCCTCGCCCGCCACCGCCGCGCCGTCCCCCACCGGCGCCCCCACCAGCCGGATCTGGGCCGACGTGCCCGTGGCGTCGGCCATCTGCGACGCCACCGTCCGCTTCCAGATCAGGTCGTAGAGCCGCAGTGCGTCGCCCGACAGCTCCCGCTCGGCCGTGTCCGGGGTCCGGAAGCTCTCGCCGGCGGGCCGGATGGCTTCGTGGGCCTCCTGGGCGTTCTTCCCCTTCCGCTCGTAGCGCCGGGGCTTGTCGGGCACGTACTCGGCCCCGTAGAGCGTCGCCGCCTGGCTCCGCGAGGCGGCCAGCGCCTCGTCCGACAGCGTCGTCGAGTCGGTTCTCATGTAGGTGATCCAGCCCTGTTCGTACAGCCTTTGGGCCACCTGCATCGTCCGCTGGGCCCCGAACCGGAGCTTCCGGCTGGCCTCCTGCTGCAGCGTCGAGGTCATGAACGGCGGCGCCGGGCTCCGCCGCAGCGGCTTCTCCGTCACCGACTTCACCGTGAACGGCTGGTCGACCAAACCGGCGGCCAGGGTGGTCGCCTCGGCCTCACCGAGCACCCTGACCTCACCACGCGCCGACAGGACACCCGTCTCCGAGAAATCACGACCGCTCGCCACCGGCGTGGCGTCCAGGGCCACCAGGTTGGCGCCGAAGCTCTGAGCCCCAGCATTCTGACCACGTGCTTCGAAGGTGCCGTCCAGGTCCCACCACGTGGCGGAGCGGAACTTCATCCGGGCCCGCTCGCGCTCCACGATCATCCGGGTGGCCACCGACTGGACCCGGCCGGCCGACAGCCGGGGCATGATCTTCTTCCACAGCACGGGCGAGACTTCGTAGCCGTACAGCCGGTCGAGGATCCGCCGGGCCTCCTGGGCGTCCACCAACCGCCGGTCGAGGTCGCGCCATTCGTCGACGGCCCGGGCGATCGCCGCCGCGGTGATCTCGTGGAAGACCATCCTCTTCACCGGCACCTGGGGGGCGAGCACCTCCGACAGGTGCCAGGCGATCGACTCCCCTTCGCGGTCCTCGTCCGTCGCCAGATAGACCTCGGAGGCCTGCTTCACGAGGGCCTTCAACTTGGCCACCACCTCGCGCTTCTCGGGCGCCACCACGTAGAGGGGCTTGAAGCCGTTGTCGACGTCGACACCGAGCCGGGCCCAGCCTTCGCCCTTGTAGGCGGCCGGCACCTCGTTGGCCCGGCGGGGCAGGTCCCGGATGTGGCCGACGGACGACTCCACCACGAATTCGGGCCCCAGCAGGCCCGCGATCGTCCTCGCCTTGGCCGGGGATTCCACGATCACCAGCGGCTTTCCGCCGCCGTTTCCGCGCGTGGGGCTGTCTCGATCAGGAGGAGGCACTGTGCTCCGAAGTATGCCCGGATCCCCCGCAGGCCGTGACGTCAGGACCCGACGGCCGCCGCCGCCCGGGTCGGAACGGGGTCGTCACCGGAGGTGGGAAGACCCTCCTCTTCGGCCCCGAAGCCGCCCGACTTCCTCTTGGAGAAGGCGATGGCCCCGGCCAGGATGACGAGGGCGCCGCCGGCGATGCCCAGCCGGGCCCCGGTGTGGTGCCGCAGCGTGATCACGGCCGGCAGGACCAGCAACGACACCAGGTTCATCACCTTGATCAACGGGTTCAGAGCCGGCCCGGCCGTGTCCTTGAAGGGGTCCCCCACGGTGTCGCCGATCACGGCCGCCTTGTGGGCCTCGGAACCCTTCCCGCCCTCGTGGCCATCCTCGATGTACTTCTTGGCGTTGTCCCACGCCCCGCCCGAGTTGGACAGGAAGTTGGCCATCAGCTGACCGGTCAGGATGGCGGCGGCCAGGAACGCGCCGAGGGCGAGGTAGTTGATCCCGAAGCCCACGATCACCGGGGTCAGCACGGCCAGCAACGCCGGCGTCACCAGCTCGCGCTGGGCCGCCGCCGTGCAGATGGAGATCACCCGGCCGTACTCGGGCTTCTCCGTGTAGTCCATGATCCCGGGGTGTTCCCGGAACTGCCGCCGAACCTCCTCGACCACCGTCCCGGCCGACCGGCCCACGGCCCGGATGGCCAGCGACGAGAAGAGGAAGGCCACCGACCCCCCGATCAGCAGCCCGATGAAGATCGTCGGGTTGGACACGTTGATCTGGGTGTACTTGGAATCGAAGAGCTGGGCCCCGCTCAGATGCAGGCCCAACTGGGAGGCGATCGTCTCCACGAAGGAGCCGAAGAGCGAGACCGAGGCGATCACGGCCGAGCCAATGGCCACACCCTTGGTGATGGCCTTGGTCGTGTTCCCCACGGCGTCGAGGCTCACCATCACCCGTTCCGCCTCACCGGTGAACTCGCCCGACATCTCGGCCACCCCCGCCGCGTTGTCCGAGACCGGTCCGAAGGAGTCCTCGGAGACGACCATCCCGGCCGTGGACAGCATCCCGATACCGGTGAGCGAGATCAGGTAGAGCGACAGCTCGACGTTGCCGTGGGCCAGGAGAACCGAGACGGAGATGGCCACGGCGATGGCCAGAATGGCCCACACCGTCGATTCGAGGCCGAGGGAGATGCCGGACAGCACGGTGGTGGCCGGACCGGTTCGGGTGGCGTCGGAGATCTCCTGCACGGGGCGCCTCTCGGTGGAGGTGAAGTGCTCGGTGATCTGGCTGGCCACCAGCGCCAGCAGCACCCCGGTGAGCACGGCGTAGAAAGCCTTCATGTAGTGCAGGTAGAAGCCGGCGGTGAGCCCGGCGCCGAGCACCGTCAGCGCCGCCGCGGTCCAGAATCCCCGGTTGATCGGGGCCATCGCGCTCTTGTCCCCGGGCCGGGCCCGCACCACATAGACCCCGATGGCCGAGGTCACGATGCCGATGGCGGGGACGATCAACGGGAACACCACGGCCCGGGCCGAATTGGCGGCGAGCGATCCTCCGAGGGAGCTGAACGCCGCGTAGCCCAGGATGATGGCGGCCACGATCGTGATCACGTAGGACTCGAATAGGTCGGCCGCCATCCCGGCGCAGTCGCCCACGTTGTCACCCACGTTGTCGGCGATCGTCGCCGCGTTCCGGGGGTCGTCCTCCGGGATCCCGGCCTCCACCTTCCCCACCAGGTCGGCACCGACGTCGGCGGCCTTGGTGAAGATCCCGCCGCCCACCCTCATGAACAGCGCCAGCAGCGACGCCCCGAAACCGAAGCCGACGAGCACGGCGGTGGCCGTGTTCTGGAAGAGAAAGACGATCACCGTGGCGCCGAGCAGACCGAGCCCCACACAGAGCATCCCGGTCACCGCCCCTGTCCGGAAGGCCACCTTCAGCGTCCCGGGCAGCTCCCCGCCGCGCGC
>DATNJD010000231.1:0-4729 GCA_035604075.1 Acidimicrobiales bacterium | reverse complement strand
GGCCGGAGATCCCGCCGAGCCATGGGGCCGCCCGAGACCACCGAGCATCCCGGCGGCGAGCACGAAGGCGGCTGCACCGGCAGCGCCGCCGGCGGCCACCCGCAGCAGGAGACCGACGCTTGTTTCCGACGCCGAGATGTTGCTGCCCAGGGCCGCGCCCACCACGAGAGCGGCGGTGGCCAGGGCCACGTGGGCCAGGGGGCGCAGGACGAGGTCGCCGTCGAGACCGTGCACACGGGTACGCAGATGGGCGAGGGCGGCGACGGCCGACACCGTGTAGGCGATCGAGATGGAGAGGGCGATACCGCGGACGACACCCAGGGGGCCGACGAGGGCCACGGCGGCGACGATATTGATGCCGTTCTCGATGACGTAGAGCCAGAAGGCCGAACGCAGGTCCTGGACGGATTGCAGGACCCCGACGGCGTAGAGAAAGACACAGAATCCCGGCAGCCCGAGTGCCAACAGGGCCAGAGCGGTGGCCGTGGGGACGGTGGCGGCCGCCACCGTGGCCCCGTGGGCGAGGAGCAGGGCCACCAGGGGGTGCGAGAGGATCAGTTCGCCGGCGGCGGCGGGAACGACGATGGCGAGCATCGTGCGCAGTCCCGTCGCCATCCGCCGGCGGAAGGCGACGAGGTTGCCCCGGGACCACAGGGCGGTGAGCTCGGGCGCGGTGGCCGCCATGACCGACACCGCCACCACGCCGTACGGGAGTTGGAAGAAGGTCCACGCGTAGGTGTAGGCGCTTACCGCCCCCTGGACATGCCCGGCCAACGTCAGGATCACGATCAGGGCCACCTGGTTGGCGGCCACCAGGCCGAATGTCCAGCCCGACAGCCGCAAGATGGTGCGGACCGCTTCGTGGTGGAAGTCCGGTTTCCATGCGAGGCGCAGCCCGGCCCGACGCAGGCTCGGCACCATGAGGGCGGCCTGGGCGACGACGCCGGCCGTCGTGCCCAGACCGAGGAGCAGCAACTGGCCGCGGTGGGCCGCGAGACCGCCGATGGAGCGCGATGCCGACCCCACGGCGATGCCGTAGTAGAGCAGGACGCCGATGAGGACGACGTTGTTGGCGATGGCACTGAACATCGGTGCTGCGAAACGGCGTCGTGCGTTGAGCAATGCCGTGCCCAGGCTGATGAATCCGTAGCCGGCCAACTGGGGCACGAACAGGAAGAGCAGTTCGGTGGCCACCCGTCGGTCCTGGGGCGCTTGGGCCGAATGGTTAAGCGCGGTGGTGGCGTCGATGATGAACGGGGCGAGGGCCAAGAACGCAACCGATGCCACGCCGATCACGATCAACGTCACACTCGTCACGGCCGAGATGGCCTCCCACGCGTCGTCATCGTCGCGAGTCGTGAGGCGTTGGACGAAGACGGGAATGAACGTGGCCGACACCACGCCACCGAGGACGATGTCGTGGATGATGTTCGGCAACGTGTTGGCCAAGTTGTACGCGTCGCCCAGACGGCTGGCCGTTCCGAGCGCGTACGCCAGGGCGATGATGCGCAAGACCCCGGTGACGCGCGACAGCGTTGTCCCGACGGCCATGACGGCGGTGGCCCGCCCCACCCCGGAGCCGGCACCGTCGTCGCCCGGCGCCGCCCCGGCACCGTCGCCCGGCGCCGCCCCGGCACCGTCGTCGCCCGCCGTCGGGGCACCTTCGTCGTCGGGCTCCTCCCCGTTCACCGTGTCCGCGGGGGAGCGCGGGACGTCCGTTCGACGGGGGTGGTCGTCGGTGCTCCCGCCCGGCCGGTGGGGGGACTCGGTGGTCTCGGCGGGGGCCGGTGCCACGACGTGTTCGGGCTCCTCGACGGCGGACCCCCCGAGAACGTCGTCGGGACGGTCCGGGGGCTCCTCGTCGTGGGTCATGCGGGGCTTTCGGGTCGTTGACGGTGCGCTCCCCGCCGACGCCGGCCGCGCCAGATGGTGCGTCCCCACCAACCGAGAAGGACGACGCCGGCCACCGCCGACAAGGCGATGGCCACGGCCGAGGTCGACATCGACCGCACCGTCAGTTGCCCGCTGGCCAGTTGCAGACCGTCCTCGGGGCTCTCCAGGGTGACGGTCAGGCGGAAGTCGCCCGACACCCGAGACTGCATCTCGACGTAGACGACGTTGGTGCCGTGCACGAAGGTGCACAACATGGACACGCTCGACTGGGACGCCACGCTCGACGGACTGGCCGACCCGGTGACGATCGGTGCCGCGCATTCGGTGTTCGGTGCCTGGGCGCTGCTGGGTGAGAAGGCGATCTTGTCACTGGTGAGCGACACGACGGCCTTCACCGGGTAGGCCGCATTCTTGATGACGCTGATGGGGACGCTGCCGGTACTGGCCGTCAGACGGACCTCGCGTGACGTGACCGAGAGAAGGGCCAACTGGGCCGTCAGGGCGGCGCCGAAGTGCGCCACCGCCTGGCTACGTTGCGCCGGGGTGAGCTGTTGCGATTCGGACCCGAGCAACATGTCGTCCAGTGCCGCGGTGACGGCCGCCCCCGACCCGCTGTCGTCCACGGCGGTCGAGAAACCCTTCCATTGGAGCCGGGCCGCCTTGATGGCCCGAGCGGGCAGGCCGGTGACGGTGCCGATGCCCGCCGACCGCCGGACGGACGGCTGGGTGACGCCAAGCACCGAACCTCCGACCGGCACATCGGAGAACAGTGTCGCCAGCGTCACCGGTTCGATCATGGGATTGTTCTGCAGGCCGTCGAGCAGATCGGCGATGACGGCCGGGTCGGCACTGCCGGCCGGAGGCGACACGGCCACCACGCCTCTCGGATCCGGCGTGTTCTGTGCCTCGTAGAAGTCGAGCTCGAGCTCGGCCAGGAGCTGATCGGCGGCCAGGGCGGGGTCGGAGTGCGGGGACACCTGGAGACGGGAGGACAGGGCCGGATCCGACAGGATGCCGTCGCCGCCGCCCCCACCGGCCAGGGTGAATCGCCTGGTGGGGGTGGTGGAGAGGGTGGGGCCGGCGACCGCCGCCGGGGCCACGACGAGGTGGGTGAACCCGAGCCCTGCCAAGGCGGCGATGGCGCCCGGGTCGAGTGGTGTCGCCGTCACCCAGGCGTTCTCAGTGGAACAGTCGGGGGTGTGCATTCCCGGGATGGCGGCGAGCACCTGGGTGCCGCGGTGGACCTGTTCGGCGAGCTCGGACGCCAACCCGGCGGTGTCGAGGGCACCGGCGTCGACGGAGACGAACGAACTGCACATGGTCTGGCGGCCGGCCTGGGCGCTCAGCGAGACGAGCGACGCCAACGCCTGCCGGGCCCGCTCCTGGCGGTCGTTGGCCAGAGCGGCCGCCGTCGCCGGGCTCGGGTCCACGGTGAGCGGCACCGTGGACCGTGATCCGGAGATCGAATCCATGAGACCGGTGAGGGAGGCCAGTGAGGAGGAGGTGACTGCGGCCGCCGTGTCGGGCGGGGAGGTCGACGTCGGGCGCAGAGCGAGGGGGACGACGAGGGCGAACCGCAGGCGCACGGTGTCGGCCGAGGGATCCGTGTAGACGAGGTACGTGGTGAGGCGGGAGACGACGGTGTTGGTGGCCGTGTCGGTGAGGACGAGACGGACCGGGTAGACGCCCCCGCAGGAGCCGAGGCTGCAATTGAGGTCGGCCGTGAATGGCCCCGAGCCCGAGCCGCTGACCCCGCCCGCTGTCACGGGGACGGACAGGTCGACGGCCGACTGGGGGTCGGCACTGTCGGGGGAGAGCGACGACACCGACACGGTGTGGGATGCGATGACGCTCCCCACGGTGGTGCCGCTGAGCGTTTCGTCGAACTCCGAAGGGTCGACCACATGCCGGTAGACGATGATGCCGAGCGACAACGAGGCCCGCGTCACGTCGGGCGTGAGACCCAGTCGGAGGGAGAAGGGGCTGTTCGGGCTGGCGATGGTGGGGAGGGCGAGAAGTGTCAGGGCCACGGGCGGGGAGGTGACGGCGCCCGACGAGGCGGGTACCGGTGGAACGACGCCCACCCCAACGCCCACGACGGTGAGGGCTGCCAGGATTCGGCCCACGGAACCGGGACACGGGCGCCGGCGAACGCCGTGGGTGCGGTCACCGCCGCGTGCGGGAGCCATTCTCGCCTCGGTCCGGTCCACCTCGGCGTCGGAGCCTACTGGTCAAGGGCCCGGTAGGGTCGGCCACCGCGACCCCGAGGTCCCGGCGCCGTGGGTCGTGTCAGATGCCGAAGCGGGCGTCGCGCAACGTCGCCACCGCCTCCGGTGGCCCCCCGAGCTCCACCTGGGCCGCGTCTTTGCGGCCCGAGAGATAGAGGGCGATCTCACCGGGACGACCGGTGACCGTCGCCTTGGGGTCGCCGGGGCGGGCGTGGACGACCCGACCGTCGATGTGGAGGAGGTCGAGTCCCGTCGAAGCAAGGGACCGGGTGAGCAGCCGGGCCCCGCGCCCCATCGACCGCCACAGAGCCTCTTCGACGTCGGCGATGTCGGCAAGGGGTCGCGGTGTGGTGTCGCCCGACCCGCGCCGGACGTCTTCGTGATGGATGAAGTACTCGTTCAGGTTCATGGCCGCGTCGAACGGTCGCAACACCGCCGGCGGGCCCCGACGGACGAGAGCCACGAGGCCCTCATAGGACTGCGTTGACGACACGCGCTGCATGGTCCTGTCCAGGCGGCCGGCGAAGGCGGGGAGCACGAGCCCGAGGGCGGCCAGGGGCTTGCGCTCGCGCACCACGAGATGGGTGGCGAGGTCGGTGGTGGACCAT
>DATNJD010000230.1:0-3259 GCA_035604075.1 Acidimicrobiales bacterium | reverse complement strand
ACGGCACCACCGGTCCGACTGCCTCGCCGGTGGAGATCGCCTGCCGCGTCGTCGCCGGTCACCCGCCGGTCGCCGACCGGCTGCCCGCCATCGACCGGAGGATCGGCATCGACCGCTCCCCCATCGACCTCAGCGATCCCGACGACGCCCGGTGGCTCCTAGCCTGCGTCTGGCCCGATACGGGCCGACTGGCCCGCACGGCGGCGTCGATTCGTCTGGCCCGCGACGATCCGCCGCCCGTCATCGCCGGTGACGCCATCGACACCCTTCCCCGGGTCCTGGCCGGTCTGCCCAAGGCTCATCCCGTCGTCGTCATGACCACGTCGGCTGCCGGTTACTTCAGCATCGAGCAGCGTCGGCGCTTCGTGTCGGTCCTGGAGGCGGATTCGGCCGGCCGCCCCCTGGCCTGGTTGAGTGCGGAGACCAACGGGGTCGTCGAGGCCTTGGTCGACGCTGTGCCCGATGACCATGAACTCCCGGACTGCGATGTCCTGGGGGCCACGACATTCTCAGGCGGCACGGGCCGAGCCCACCTGCTCGGCTTCGTCCACAAACATGGCGCCTGGATGAACTGGACGGGGGCCTCGCCCTGACTGATCGGTAGCCTGAGGACATGACCGGTGTCGAAGTCTTCGTCGATCCGAGTTGCCCGTGGGCCTGGATCACGGCCCAGTGGGTGAAGGACGTTGCTCCCGAGCGGGACCTGGCCGTGACCTGGCGGTCATACTGCCTCGAGATTCGCGACGACTTCGGGGCCGCTCCCACCGTGCCCGAGAAGCTCCGCGACATCGTCATCGCGGCCCACGCCCTCTCGCACCGGATGCTCCGCATCTTCGAGGCGGCCCGCGCCGAGGGCGGCGAGAAGCCGGTCGACGCGCTCTACCGCGAGTGGAGTCGCCTTTTCTTCGTCGCGGGCTCGGTCCACGACGACACCCTCCTCGCCACCTGTCTCGCCGAGTGCGGCCTCGGCGCCCATCTCCTGACCGCGGCCGACGACGACACGTGGGACGCACCCATCGTCGAAGCCATGGAGAAGGCCTACGCGTTCGGTGGCCCGAAGACCCAGACACCCACGATCGTCGTCGACGCATCGACGCCCTACGGCTTCAAGGGACCCGTCATGGCGCCGGCCCCGACCGGTGAGGCGGCGCTCCGCCTGTGGGACGCCATCCAGGTGATCACCCAGGAACCGGGCTTCTTCGAGATCACCCGGCCCCGGATCAACCGACCCGTTCCGCCAACCTTCGTCTGAGTCCGATGCCGAAGAGGACATTCACCGCCCACCTCGAGAAGAGTCCGGCCCAAGGCGGCTGGACGTACGTGGTCATGCCGGGGTCGGCCGAGTTCTTCGGCACCCGCGGACTGGTGAAGGTCCGGGGCACCTTCGACGGACACCCCTTCCGAAGCTCGTTCATGGCCCTCGGCGACGGCACCCACAAGCTGCCCGTCAAGGCGAAGATCCGCGAAGCGATCGGGAAGGACGCGGGCGACTCGGTGACCGTCACCATCGAGGAGCGACTCGAGAGTTAGCGGGACGGGAACCGAGAGAGGGAGAACGATGGCGGATCGCGTGGACTACGACGAGTTCGGATTGTTCCATGAGAACGCCGCGGAATTCGGGCTGCCTTTCGACGAGCCTCCGGTCGTACGTCGCACCTCGGTGGGGCTTCCCGACGGCCGCCGGCTAAGCGCCCTCGTATGGAAGGACGCCCAACCCGAGTTGGTGCTGTTGCACGGGGGTGCTCAGAACGCCCATACGTGGGACACCGTCGCCCTGGCCCTCGACCGTCCAATGGTCGCCATCGATCTGCCCGGACACGGTCATTCGGACGGGCCCGGCTCGCACCACGACGGCCACCTCGACCTCGAGGGCAACGCGGCCGACGTGGCCACGGCCATCCGTGGGCTCGCCCCCGAGGCCCGGGCCGTGGTGGGCATGTCGCTCGGCGGACTCACCACCATCGCCTTGGCCCGAGGGGCACCCGACCTCGTCCGCAGAGTCGTCTTGGTCGACGTCCTGCCCGGGATCAAAGGCGAACGAGCCAAGCACATCATCGATTTCGTGAACGGACCCCAGAGCTTCGCCAACCTCGACGAGCTGTTGGATCTGACGGCGCAGTTCAATCCGACCCGCTCCCTCTCGTCGCTTCGGCGGGGCATCCTGCACAACGCCGAGCAACAGGAGGACGGGACGTGGGTCTGGAGGTGGGCCCGCCATCGTCCCGCGCCATCTCCCTCGCCGGCCGGCGACACGGGCGCCTCCGACGCCGCCGCCGCCATTCACGGCAATCAAGCCGCCCCCCTGCACGACGTGCTGTGGGACGCCGTGTCGTCGATCACCGTGCCCTTGCTCCTCGCCCGCGGCATGCGACCTGACTCGGTTCTCGGTGACGACGACGAAGAAGAACTCCGGCGGCGGCTTCCGTCGGCCCGGATCGTCCACTTCGATCAGGCCGGCCACAGCGTGCAGGGCGACATGCCCCTCGAGCTCGCCGCCCTGATCAAGGAATTCGTCTTCGGAAGCTGAGCGCGGCGCGGTCACAGTGCGAGACTGACGCAGTGCGCAGCTTTACGGCGGCGGGAGCGGGCTTCCTCTTGGCGGTTCTGTGGTTCGACCTCATGTTCGACGTGCAGGTGTTCCGCAAGAAGGCGGTCGTCCTTGAGCCCGAGGTGACCTCCATCTCCGCCTACTACAAGCGCGTCACCACCGATGCGCGACCGATGAACCGACTCGTCGCCGCCGTCATGCTCGCCACCGTCGCCTCCGTCGTCACCGAGGTCGTTCGCCACGGTGATCCCCGCTGGGCGGCCTGGGCGTCCCTCGCCCTGGTGGTCGGCGCCGTGGCCCTCGCCGGAGCGCGGACGGTCCCGCACGCCGTCCGGCTCGGCGCCGGTCGCGATCCCTCCGCCGAGCAGACCGCCTTGGCCCGCTCGATCCTGCGTGAACACCTCCTGTGCCTGACCGCCATCGCCGCCGTCCTCGTGATTCAGCTCGCCTGGGCGCCATAAGGGCACGACCTACTGTTACCGGCGATGTCCACGTCTCCCCTCGACAGCGCCGACAGCCGGCTCGGGTCCGCGTCCGGCGCGATCTTCCCCGAACTCGGCTTCTACACCTTGGCCGGCCACGCCGACTCGTCGCGCGACCTCGTCGACGAGGTCCGCCTAGCCGAGCGGCTCGGTCTCGGCTCCGCCTTCATCTCGGAGCGATTCGACAAGAAGGAGGCGGCGGTACTCTCGGGCGCGGCCGGCGCCGTGA
>DATNJD010000229.1:0-3269 GCA_035604075.1 Acidimicrobiales bacterium | reverse complement strand
CGTAATTCCCTCATTGAGGCGTTTTTCCGTCACGTAATTCCCTAACCCGCCGTCACGGAATTCCCTCGACCTCCGTCACGGAATTCCCTGGTGGGGAGGGGGTCCCTCGCTCCGGCCACTGTCCGTTTCAGCATCCCCCCGTCCGGCGAGACGGGGAGGACCAGGTGGCAAGGAGAACGATCAGAGTGATTGACGTCGTGGAGCTCTACGTGCACTGGCATGCGGGCCGCCGAATCGGCGAGCTGTGCTCGTCGTTGGCCATCGACCCGAAGACGGTGCGCAAGTACATCGCCCCAGCTGTGGAAGCCGGGCTCGTCCCAGGGGGGCCGTCGCTCACCACCGAGCAATGGCGGGCCCTCGTCGAGGACTGGTTCCCCGAACTGGTGAACCGGTCGATCCGCCAGAAGACGTGGCCTGAAATCGAACCGCACCGCCAGATCATCAAGGACTGGCTGGGGGAGGTGAAAGTGTCCACCATCCATCAGCGCCTGCGGGACGACCACGGGCTCACCGCTTCCGAGTCGTCGCTGCGTCGGTTCATCTGGTCCAACTTCGACGAAGAGGTGGCCCGGGCGGCGGTGCGGGTCCTGCGTGACACTCCTCCGGCCGGCGAGGAGGCCCAGGTTGACTATGGACTTCTCGGCCGCTGGTTCGATCCCGATGCCGGCCGGCTGCGTCGGGTGTGGGGCTTCATCATGGTGTTGTCGTTCTCGAGGATGCTGTTCCTTCGTCCGGTACTCACCATGGACGAGGCGTCGTGGGTCGAAGCGCACGTGGCTGCCTTCGAATTCTTTGGAGGTGTCGTGGCCCGGGTGGTGCCCGACAACCTGAAGACCGGAGTGGTGAAGCCCGATCTCTATGACCCCAAGATCAACAAGGCCTTCGGGGAGTTCGCCGACCATTACGGCTGTCTCATCGACCCCGCTCGTGTTCTGAAGCCTCGGGACAAAGCTCGTGTCGAGAGACCTGTTCCCTATGCACGGGATTCCTTCTTCGCCGGGCGCGCCGGTGAGTTCAGCGACGTCCCGTTCATGCAGCATGACGCGTTGCGTTGGTGCAGGCAAGTAGCCAATCAGCGTCGGAGCCGGGCGATCGATCGTGTCGCACCGCAGGCGTTGTTCGACGCCGAAGAGAGAACCGTGTTGCTGGCCCTTCCCCGCCATCCCTTCGAGCTGGCCCGCTGGTCGACGGCCACGGTCAACCCCGATATCCACATCAAGGTGGGCAAGGCCCTCTACTCGGTGCCCTGGCGCTTCATCGGCAAACTGGTCGACGCCCGGCAAGGAGCGCACAGCGTCGAGGTCTTCCTGGACGGTGTGCTCATCAAGACCCACCCCCGCATCGAGCGGGGGAAGCAGACCGACTTTGCCGATTACCCGCCGGAGAAGATCGCCTTCTTCATGCGCACCCCTGTGTGGTGCCGCCGGCGGGCGGCCGAGCTGGGCGAGTCGATGGCCGAGGTGGTTTCGGTCATCATGGAGGTGAACGCCCTCTATCGCCTGCGCCAGGCCCAGGGCGTGGTCCGCCTGGCCGACAGCCACGGCCAAGAGCGCCTGGAAGCGGCCTGCCGGCGGGCTCTTGTCGTCGGGGACCCGTCCTACAGGACGGTCAAAGGCATCCTGGTGGCCGGCACCGAGCACGACGGTGAGGAGCAGACCGACATTCCCCCGTCGGCCCCGGCCCATCTGCACGGGCCCGAGGTCCTGTTCGAGATGGAGGTGGCGCTGTGAAGACGGCCCATCACCTCGAAGACCAGCTCCGCCAACTGAAGCTCTTCGGCATGCTCGAAACCTTGGAGCCCCGGCTGGTCCAGGCCAGCGCCGGCGAACTGGGACACATCGAACTTCTCCAAGCCTTGTGCGGCGATGAAGCGGCCCGGCGCGACGCCACCGGCCTCGAGCGCCGGTTGAAGGCGGCCCGCTTCGAGCAGACGACCACGATCGAGGAGTACGACTTCTCGTTCAACCCCAAGATTCCGGCCGCTCAGATCCGTGATCTGGCCACACTGCGGTTCGTCGACGCCGGAGAGTCGGTCATCTTGCACGGGCCCGTCGGCGTGGGGAAGTCCATGATCGCCCAGGCGCTCGGCTATGCGGCGTGTCGCCGAGGCCACAGCGTGGTGTTCACGAAGACCAGCCGGTTGCTCGCCGATCTGGCCGGCGGTCACGCCGATCGCAGCTGGGAGACGCGGCTGGCCCGCTGGGCCCGTCCCACCGTGCTCATCTTGGACGACTATGCCATGAGGGACTTCACCCTGGCCCAGGCCGACGACCTTTATGAGGTGTTGACCGAAAGAGGGACGAAGTCGGCCATCTTCACGGCCAACCGCCAAGCCGCGGACTGGTACAGCTTGTTCCCGAATCCTGTGGTGGCGGAGTCGATCCTCGATCGCGTTGTCAACTCGGCCCACCACGTTCACATGGACGGCAAGTCCTATCGGCCCAACAAGCGGCCGGGCCAGACACCGAAGCGGGACACGAAGTGAGCGCCGAGCGGATCTGCGCCGCCGACGGGTGCGACAACACCGTCGTTCTCAGCCGACGTCCCGGGCGCCCGGCCATCTACTGCTCGGCGGAGTGCCGTCCCTCGCGCATCGCCGGACCCGGGCCGGTGGTGGCCGTCGACGTTGCTCAGGATGACAAGGACAGCGACGACGGGTCCCGGGCCGGGCGGGACTGGATCGTCCGGCTCCAGCGGGGGCACGACAGCATGATCGTCGGCCGGGATCTCGGTCGCTTCAGCGCCATGGCGCTGGCCGGTGAGCTCCGCCAGTTCCTCGGAGGAGTCAACGGCCACGGCGGCGGTGACGAGGCATGACGTCCTTCACCCTACGCACCGTCGTCATGAAGCTCCCCCCCACGCCCCTCGGTCTCCTGCCCGAGAGCTGGAGGATCGAACACCGGTGCGACCGCTGTGGCCAGACGGTCAGTTCCGACGAGCTTCTCGGCCACGCCCGGTCCCACGACGACGGGCGGGGCTGGTCGCCCGGGACCGTGGGCAGGCCGGGCTCCGCCGTGACCGACGAGCAGGAAGGAGACACCATCGAGTAGACATGAACTGCACGCCGGACGAGGGAATTACGTGACGGCAGCGCCAGGGAATTACGTGACGGTCGACAGCTGCGGCGCTGCGAGGTGCTGGGGCTCCGGTTCGAGGACCTCCGCCCGGGCGAGAATCAAGTGTTCGTGGCCGACGGCAAGGGCGGGCACCAGCGCCTGGTGCCGATGTCACCACGGTTCTTCCGCACCTTGTCTGTCTATATGGAGACC
>DATNJD010000228.1:0-2316 GCA_035604075.1 Acidimicrobiales bacterium | reverse complement strand
GACGGGGTGTGCGGGGAGGAACGAAGAAGGAGTCGAACCCGCCGACGGAGGCGACGTCTGAGGAGACGCCGGCCGGCAACCGTTCTGACAACCACTCCCGTTCCGACGACACATCACCGCGTCCCGGGATACGAGCGATCGGAACGACGGAATGGGCGTCCCTCGCCGATCCCCAGGGCGAGGCCCCCGGCGGGACCTACAGCACCGGCATCATCGGTCATGGGGCCGACATCGGTGTCCTCGGGACCGACAGCGGCACGGGCACCGGCGTCGGGGTGCTCGGAACCGTGACCAACCCGGAGAACAGCCAACCCGCCGTGTACGGGTTCACTCAGGGCGTCGGGCCCGGTGTCCAAGGGGAGAGTGATGGTCCCGGACCTGGTCTGCTCGGCACCGACAACGGAACGGGTACGGGATACGGGGTCCTGGGCGAGCTCACGAACCCCCTCAACACCAGGGCAGCCATCTACGGCACCACCGCCGGTACCGGGGCGGGGGTCGAGGGCGACAGTCGCGGGGCCGGGCCCGGGGTCTTCGGGTTCAGCGAGGGGACGGGGCCCGGCGTACGGGGGGCGAGTGTGGGATCCAAACCGGGTGTGGAAGGCCAGGGCTCGGGCACCGGCGCCGGGGTCCTGGCGCTCAATGACGGGAGCGGTCCCGCCCTCGAGGTCCAGGGGCCGGCCACGTTCTCCCGCAGCGGCCTGGCCACCATCGTGGCCAAGAAGACGAGCGTGTCCGTCTCCTTTCCCGGCGTGACCGCCACCAGCATGGTGCTGGCCACCGTGCAGACCATGGCCAAGGGGGTGGCGGTCGCCGCCGCCGTCCCCGATGCCGACTCCTTCACGATCAAACTGACGAAAGCTCCGAAGAAGGACGTGGTGGTGGCCTGGTTCGTCCTGGGGGCATGACCCTCCCTGTGGGCTGACTCAGACGTCGATCAGGGACGTCTCGTCGATTCCCAGGGTGCGCAGGAGCCGGCCCAGTCCGAGGAAGGCGGCCAGGCAGATCGTCAGGTCGAGGATCTCCGGATCGGTGAAGGCGCGGCGGAGTTCCACGAAGAAGGCGTCGTCGATGGCCAGGTGGTCGCCGGCGAAACGCTCGGCGTAGGCGATGGCCAGACGCTCACGCTCGGAGTACTCCGACGAGGTGGCGTGATCGGCCACGTGTGCGTAGAAGTCCTCCTGGACACCTTGCTCCTGGACCGATACGGCCCGGAAGGTCAGGCAGACGGGGCATTCGTTGAGCTGGGCGATGCGCATCCGGGCCGCCTCGCGCACCCGCACCGGGAGGATGCTCTTGTTGTAGGCCGCGTCCACCAACCGGTTGATTGCGCTGCCCATCTCGGGCCGAAGCGTCCAGATCTGGACGGCGTCGCCCCCTTCGCCGGCCGGGATATCGATGCGTGCCATCGGACCAGGGTAACGGGCACCGTGTTTCTGAGTCACGCGGCCTCTCTCGGTCACGCGGCCCGTCACTCGGTGCGGACGGGATACCAACCGACGACCCCGTTGCTGATCTCACGTTCGCGCCGTGCCCGGGCACGGCGCGCCTCGGTCAGATCGACGGGTTCGAGGCGCACGGCATCGTCGGGCCGGAGCTGGCCCAGGATGCCGAGATCGGCACTCACGACGGTGGCGATCACCGGGTAGCCGCCGACGGTGGCGTGATCGCACAGCAGCGCGATCGGTCGGCCGTCCGGGGGAAGTTGGACAGCGCCTGTCACCATGCCCCGCGAGTCACTGTTGGGGCGGAAGGCGTCGAGGGGTACGCCACCTCGGAGCCGTACTCCGATCCTGTTGCTCGAAGGATCGACGTCCCAGGTCGCCGAGAACAGACGCTCGAGGGTGGCCGCCGGGAAGACGTCCGGTCCCACCAAGACACGTATCACGGGGGTGGATCGTGACGCGTGGGAACGTCGGAGTTGGCTGCGGGGGCGACCGGGCGGGCCGACACCGAGGACGTCGCCACGGGCCAGGGCCCCGGCGCCGAGTCCGCTCAAGACATCGGTCGACCGGCTGCCGAGGACGAGGGGGATCTCGATCCCCCCGCCCACGGCGATGTAGCCGCGCAGTCCTTCACGGAGAGCTCCCGTCGTCATCGTCTGACCGGGCCCGAGGGGAACGACCGTGTCGGTGGGAACACTGCGCCCGTCCACGGTCACGTCGGTCACGCCGATCACGGCGGCATGCACCGCCGCCGAGACCCGCAGAGATGGACCGCGCCCGGTCATCTCGATGGCGGCGACGCGTTCCTCGTTTCCCACCAGCCGGTTGGCGACGCGGAGCGCGTACGGGTCGGCGGCCCCGGCCCGCGGAA
>DATNJD010000227.1:0-10336 GCA_035604075.1 Acidimicrobiales bacterium | reverse complement strand
GCCGGGCCGCGCCCAACCGGCCCCGATCCTCGACGAACGACAGCAGGCCCCCTTCTTCGACCACCACGACGCGTTCGGCGTCGGAGTGCAGCCGGGCCCGCCCATCGGGCCGCGGCCCAGGGCCGGCGCGTCCCTCCATGTCGACGACGCAAAGACGGACGCGGTCTCCGGCCTGGAGTGCGGAGTACGGCGGGGCGTCGGGATCGAACAGGCGCATGTCCGTGCGACCCCCCAGGTGCCAGCCGCCAGGGGAGGCCTGGGGATAGACGCCCACGAATCCGCCCGCCAGTCCGATGGATCCACCGGGCACGACCGGCCGGGGGGTCGGCCGCCTCGGGACAGAGGCCAGCCCCGGATCGAGCCCCACCAGGTAGGCGAATCCCGGGGCGAAGCCGACGAAGGCGACGCGGAGATCGGCCCCGGCGAGGAGGCTGATCACCCGGTCCGGGGTGACCCCGGCGATCCGGGCCACGTCACCGAGGTCGCGCCCGTCGAGGGCGACGGGGATCTCGACGAGTCGGCCGGACGACGACCGAGCCCGGCGGGGCGCGCGGGAGGCGAGGGTGTCGGCGAGAAGCGTGATGTCGATGACGGTCGGATCGACCACGACGGTCACCGACCGGTATCCCACGACGACGTCTTCGATGCCGGATTCGAAGAGACCATCCACGTCGGCGGCGAGACCCGCCACCGACGAGGCCGTGGCGTGCGCCTCGTCGACGGTGGCGACATCGATGACGACGGCGCTGTCGCCGAACAGGCGCACCGGCCGGGCCGGTGTCATCGCACGAAGGGTTCGAGACCGATCCCGGCGTCGGTCAACGCGGTGCGCACCCGTTGGGCCAGCGCCGCCGACCCCGGTGAATCGCCGTGGATGCAGATCGACGAGGCGGCCACCGGTACCCAGCTCCCGTCGGTGGCCGCCACCCGGTGGTCGACGGCCAGAGTGACGGCGCGCGCTGCCACCTCGTCGGGATCCGTCACCAAGGCGCCCGGTTCGGCGCGCCGGGCCAGTTGGCCGTTGGGGAGATAGGCACGGTCGGCAAACGCCTCGGTGGCGACCTGCACCCCGAGCTGTTCGGCCACGGCGATGGACCGCGACCCGTAGGGAGCGAGCAGGGCCAGGTCTCCGTAGGCACGCAGCGCATCGCAGACCGCCCTGGCACAGGCGTCATCGTCGGCCATGCGGAGGTACAGGGCCCCGTGGGGCTTCACGTAGCGGACACGGGCCGAGTACGAACGGGCCAGACCGTCGAGGGCGCCGATCTGGTACAGCAGGTCGTCGGTCAGGCGGGCGGGGGAGATCGCCATGTCCCGACGTCCGAACCCCGGGCGATCGGGATAGGACGGATGCGCCCCCACCACCACATGACGCGCCACCGCTTCGCCGAGGGTGCGGCGCATGACGCTCGGGTCCCCGGCATGGAAGCCGCAGGCCACGCTGGCGCTCGTGACGACATCGAGCAGCGCGGTGTCGCCGTCGGCACCGCCCGCCTCCTCGCCGACGTCGGCATTGAGGTCGATGACCGGCACCGGGCCAGTATCCCAGCGTCGGGGTCCGATTGCGGCCCTGCTCAGCGGGGGCGTCGTCGGACACGGGGGTGCTTTCGGTCAAGATGGTCGGCCGCGGCGCGTCGTCTACCAGGCGGGCAATCGTGACACGGGACCTCTCCAACTGCGGAAGGATCTCATTCGATGAACTGGGTGGACTACCTGCTGCTGGTTCTGGTGGCGGCGTCGGCCATCCACGGACTGCGCCTCGGCGCCGCGTCCCAGGTGCTCTCCTTCGGCGGTTTCTGGCTGGGTTTGTTCCTCGGTGCTCTCGTGGCGCCGCCGCTCGTGGGACTGGCGAAGAACAAGGAGACCCGCAGCATCATCGCCATGGCCGTCGTCTTCGGTGCCGCCTTCATCCTGGGTGGTGTCGGTCGTTTCCTGGGGGCGCGCTCGGCCACGGCCCTCCGGCGCGTCCGCCTCGGTGCCGTCGACGCCGCCGCCGGAGTGGCGGTGGCCGTGGTGGCCACCCTGGTGGCGTCGTGGCTGGTGGGGAGTTTCCTGGCCAACAGCCGCTTCACCACGCTCGATGCCGCCCTGCAACGGTCGCGCGTCCTCCATGTCCTCGACGACGCCCTCCCGCCCGTCCCGTCGGTCTTCTCCCGGGTCGAGTCGTTCCTCGACGCGGAAGGGTTCCCCATCGTGTTCGCCGGCCTGCCGCCCGAGGCCGCTCCACCGGTGTCGCTCCCCGGATCGGGCGCCGTCCAAGGTGCGGTGTTGAAAGCGGCGCGATCGACGGTCCAGATCGCGGGGACGGGTTGCGGTGTCATCCAGGAAGGATCGGGTTTTGTCGTCGCTCCCGGGTTGGTGGTCACCAATGCCCATGTCGTCGCCGGCGTCGCCGATCCCTATGTGGTCGATGTGTCCGGTCACCATCCGGCGACCGCCGTCCTCTTCGACCCCCGTCTCGACCTCGCCGTGCTACGCGTCCCCGGTCTCGCCGATCCATCGCTCACCATCGACCCCGAGGATGTCGGCCGAGGAACGTTGGGGGTCGTGCTCGGCTATCCCGAAGGTGGTCCCTTCAACGCCACCCCCGCGGCCGTGGCCGCCTCGTTCCCGGCGACGGGTCTCGACATCTACGGCCGGACGCAGACCCTGCGGCAGGTGTACCAGATCGACGCCGTCGTCCAACCCGGCAACTCCGGGGGCCCCCTCGTGGCGTCGGGCGACGGCTCCCGCAAGGTCCCCGACGGAACCGTCATCGGCGTCGTCTTCGCCCGGTCGACGATCAACCCCAAGGTCGGCTACGCACTGGCCATGGGCGCGGTCCAGAGCGACCTGAGCCGTGTGGGGCCGTCATCGAGGCGGGTGGGAACGGGGAAGTGCATCTCGGACTGAAGAACCGCAGGGTAAGAATGAGGGCGTGAGCCAACCCATCGAGGACTACGGCCTGATCGGTGACACCCACACCGCCGCCCTCGTGGGCCGGAACGGATCCATCGACTGGCTGTGTCTTCCCCGGTTCGACTCGGGGGCGTGTTTCGCCCGGATTCTCGGCGACGACCACCACGGGTTCTGGCAGATCGCACCGGTCGGGGGCGCCCCCAAGACGACGAGGCGCTACCGGGGCGACACGCTTGTCTTGGAGACGGAATTCGAGACACCCACCGGCGTCGTCCGGCTGATCGACTGCATGCCCATCCGCGAAGACCACCCCCAGGTGGTGCGCCTCGTCGAGGGGGTGAGCGGGCGGGTCGACATGCGGATGGATCTCGCCATTCGTTTCGGTTACGGCACGGTCATTCCCTGGGTGCGCCACGTGGCCGGGCTGATCACGGCCATCGCCGGCCCCGACGCCCTGACCTTGTGGACACCGATCGACACGCACGGTGAGGACTTGACGACGGTGGCCGAGTTCACGGTCAAGGAAGGCGACGAGGTGCCCTTCGTGCTGACCTGGTTCCCGTCGCATGAGGAGGCGCCCCGACCGGTCGACGCCCGATTCGCCACCGAGGACACCGAAGCATGGTGGGAAGCGTGGTCCTCGACCTGCAATTTCCAAAGTCCCTGGCGCGGCGCGGTCATGCGTTCGCTCATCACTTTGAAAGCCCTCACCTACAACCCGACCGGGGGCATCGTCGCCGCCCCCACCACTTCGCTGCCCGAGACGCTCGGTGGGGGACGGAATTGGGACTACCGGTACTGCTGGTTGCGCGACGCCACCTTGACTCTTGAGTCACTCATGCGGGGCGGCTATTTCGAGGAAGCCATGGCCTGGCGCAACTGGCTGCTGCGGGCCGTGGCCGGCGATCCCGCCGATTTGCAGATCATGTACGGAGCGGGGGGCGAGCGGCGTCTCGACGAATGGGAGGTCGACTGGCTGCCGGGCTACGAAAATTCATCTCCCGTCCGGATCGGTAACGCCGCCGCCGGCCAGTTCCAGATCGACGTCTACGGCGAGGTGATGTCGGCGCTGTACGTCGCCAGCAAGGTGGGGGGCAACCTGAGCGAGATCACCTGGGACCTGCAACGTATGCTCATCGGCTTCCTGGAGACGCAGTGGGCGGAACCCGACGACGGCATCTGGGAGGTCCGGGGTCCCCGCCGGCACTTCACCCACTCGAAGGTGATGGCCTGGGTGGCCTTCGACCGCGCCATCAAGATGGTGGAGGAATGCGGAGAGCCGGGCCCTGTCGACCACTGGCGGGAGATACGCGACACGATCCACGAACAGGTCTGCACCGAGGGGTTCAACACAAAGGTAGGCGCCTTCACCCAGTACTACGGATCCGACGCCCTCGACGCCAGCCTCCTCATGATGCCCATGGTCGAATTCCTTCCCGCCACCGACGACCGGGTGCGTTCCACCATCGAGGCCATCGAGCGCGACCTGACCGAGGACGGTTTCGTTCTGCGCTACCGGGCCACCGACGCTCACGACGTGGACGGACTGTCCGGCCACGAGGGCGCATTCCTGGCCTGTTCGTTCTGGCTGGCCGACTGTCTCCATCTCCTCGGCCGCCACGACGACGCCAAGGCCTTGCTCGACCGTCTCATCGGCTTGTGCAACGACGTCGGCCTCCTGGCCGAGGAGTACGATGCCGTGGCCAAGCGCCAGGTGGGCAACTTTCCCCAGGCCTTCTCCCACGTGTCACTGGTGAACGCCGCCTACAACCTGAGCGGACATGTCGAGCCGGGCGAGGCGGCCGCGTTGGTTCCGTCGATGCCACTCTTCGGGCGCCCCAACTTCCGGCAATTGCGCTACGGGCGCGTCGGCAATCGGAACAAGGGGGCCACCACCCGGACCAGGACCGGTACCGGTTGGAAGAGGACCCCGAAAGGAAAGGCCCCGCAATGAGAGCACCGCAACGAAAGAGAGAATTGAGAGGCCCAGACGTGAGAGGCCCGGAAATGAGAGGCCCGGAAATGAGAGGCCCGACGATGGGGACGCGGACGTGAAGGCCCTCACCGTTCTCCCCTTGACGAAGGGGTCGGCCCGGCTCGACGACATCGACGAGCCGCCGCCGCCGGACGGGCCGGTGCTGGTGGAGACGTTGGCGGTGGGTGTGTGCGGCACCGACATCGAGATCACCTCGGGTGACTACGGCTGGCCGCCGCCGGGGCGGGAGCGGCTGGTACTCGGTCATGAATCGCTCGGCCGCGTCCTCGAGGCACCGGCCGGCGCCCCGGTGGCCGCCGGAGACCTGGTGGTGGGCATCGTCCGCCGCCCCGACCCCGTGCCCTGCGGCAACTGTGCCGTGGGCGAGTGGGACTTCTGTCACAACGGCCAGTACACCGAGCGCGGCATCAAGCAACGCGACGGCTACTGCTCGGAGCGCTACCGGATCGAGACCGACTTCGTGGTGAAGATCGACCCCGCTCTCGGACGCTGCGGCGTCCTCCTCGAGCCCACCAGTGTGGTGGCCAAGGCCTGGGAGCAGGTCGACCGGATCGGCGGACGTGCCCACTGGGCACCGCAGCGTGTGGTGGTCACCGGGGCCGGGCCCATCGGGCTCCTGGCCGCGCTGATCGCCGTCCAGCGGGGCATGGAGGTCCACGTTCTCGACCAGGTGAGGACCGGACCGAAACCCGACCTGGTCGCCGCCCTCGGCGCCCGCTACCACACCGGGACCATCGAGGACATCGGCGCCCTGCCCGACGTGGTCATCGAGTGCACCGGAGTCAGCGCGCTCGTCTTCGACGCCATGGAGCACATCGGACCGAACGGCATCGTCTGTCTCACCGGTGTGTCCTCCAGCGGCCGCAACCTGGCGGTGGATGCGGGCCTGCTCAACCGGACGTTGGTTCTGGCCAACCAGTCGATCGTGGGTTCGGTCAACGCCAACCTCCGCCACTACGAAGCGGCCGCCGCCACCCTGGCCAAGGCCGACCACGGCTGGCTGGAGCGTCTCGTCAGCCGCAGCGTGCCGCTCGAGAAGTTCGGCGACGCTTTCGTCCGTCAGCCCGACGACGTCAAGGTGGTCATCGAGATCAACCAATGAGCACGGAGATCGCGCCGGGCGTCATCGAGATCGACACCCTGCTCGGCGGTTGGGAACGGGTGACGGCCGGCTATCTGCTCACCGGGCCCTCCCCGGTGCTGGTGGAGACGGGCAGCCAGAGCTCGGTGCCCGCCCTGCTCGAGGCTCTGGCCGACCTCGGCGTCGGGGCCGACGACCTCGCCGGGGTGGCCGTCACCCACATCCACCTCGATCACGCCGGCGGGGTGGGCGATGTGGCCCGGGCCTTTCCCTCGGCCACCGTCTACGTCCACGGCAAGGGGGCGCGCCATCTGGTCGACCCCAGCCGGCTGGTCGACTCGGCCGCCCGCGTCTACGGCCCGCTCCTCGACTCCCTCTACGGTCGGCTCGATCCCACCCCGGCCGAGAGGATCCACGTCCTCGAGGACGGCGAGCAGATCAGGGTGGGTCCCGACCGGGTGCTCGTCACCGTCGACTCGCCCGGCCACGCCAAGCACCATCTGGCTCTGCACGACTCGTCGAGCGGCGTGCTCTTCGCCGGCGACGCCGTCGGCGTCCGGCTGCCCGACGCCGGCGTGTTGCGCCCGTCCACGCCCCCGCCCGACTTCGACCTCGACCAGGCCGTCCATTCCCTCGGCCGTTTCGCCGAGCGCCGTCCGACGGGGCTGGCGCTGGCCCACTACGGCCTGGTGGCGGACCCGGGCAGTCTCCTCGAGGAGGCGCGGCAGACGCTCGTCCGTTGGGCCGAGGTGGCCGAGAAGGCCTGGCACGAGGGCACGGACATCGCCGACGCGCTGGCGACGGCCTTCGCCGGTGACGTGAGCGGTGTCGATCCGGCCCAGCGCGAGAAGCTCGAGACCCTGAACGGTGTCCACTCGAACGCGGCGGGTTTCCGCCGCTGGCTCGAGACGCGCGACGGGGCACGGGAGGAATCGGGGGGGCCGGGCCTGGCATGATGGCCGTCCACCCGGCGCCACGCGCGAGACACCGTGCGCCCGGACGAGGCGCGAGAGACAACCGTGAGGGGGAGCTGATCGGCATGCAGGTCACCATCATCGGCGGCGGGAGCTACCAGTGGTCGCCCAAGCTGATCACCGACCTGCTCGCCGTGGCGCCGTTGGCCGACATGCATCTCGTCCTCGAGGACATCGACCCCGCGCCGCTCGTCAAGATGGAGGCCTACGCCCGTCTGGCCAACGAGAAGATGGGCACCAAGATGACGGTGGAGACCACCACCGATCAGCGGCGCGCCGTCGACGGCGCCGACTTCGTCATCGTCACCATCTCCACCGGCGGTTTCGAGTCCATGGGCCTCGATCTCGACATCCCCGCCGCCCACGGCGTCCGGCAGTCCGTCGGTGACAGCGTCGGTCCGGGAGGGATCAGCCGATCGCTGCGGAACATCCCCGTCCTGGTCGGAATCGGCCGGGACATGGAAGAGGGTTGTCCCGACGCCTGGATGCTGAACATCACCAATCCCATGACCTGTCTGACCCGGTCGGTCTGCCGGGAGACGACGATCAAGACGGTGGGCCTCTGCCACGAGGTGGGCCACTTCTGCATGGACCTGGCCATCGCCTTCGGTACCGCCCACACCGCCGTCCGGCCCACCGTGGTGGGGGTGAACCACTTCCCCGTGATCACCGCCCTCGACATCGACGGCGCCGACGGCCTCGCCCTGCTGCGGGCGATGGTGGACGAACTGGGCGGACTGGAGGCGCTGCGGCCGCGACCGGATCGGCCCGAGGCCGAGCCCTTCACCAAAGCCGATTTCGCCCAGAGGCACGCGCTCAAGCTGACTTTGCTCGATCGCTACGGCGCCCTCCCCGGCGCCGGCGACCGCCACGTGGCCGAGTTCATCCCGTCGGCGCTGACCGAGCAGTCGGGATGGGGCGGGTCCTGGGGCATCGAGCTCACCCCCATGGCGCGCCGGCTCGAGCACCAGGACGAGTACATCGCCGAGGTCGACGCCGTCCTGGCCGGCACGGCCGACATGCAGACGTGGGACTCGGGCGAGATCGTGGCGCCGGTCATCGATTCGCTCGTCACCGGCACGTCCCGTGAGCTGCCGGTCAACCTGCCCAACCGCGGCCAGTGCCCGGACCTGCCGGCCGACGCCGTGGTGGAGTCCATCTGCATGGTCGACGGCGACGGCATGCGCGGCCGTGACACGGCGCACGCCCCGGCCGCCATCGCCGAATGGGTCCGCCGCCAGGTGGCCGTCCAGGAGCTGACGGTGGAGGCGGCGGTGACGGGGGACAGGCGGACGGCGCTCCAGGCCTTCGCCCTCGACCCCCTGGCCGGACGGGGGGACCTGCGCGACATCGAAGCGATGGCGAACGAGCTGCTGGCGGCCACGGCCCAGTGGCTGCCCCAGTTCGCCGCGGACGGATCGGCCCCGGCATGAAGGTGGGATTCATCGGCCTGGGGGCGATGGGGCTGCCCATGACCCGGAACCTGCTGGCCGCCGGCCACCAGGTGACGGTGGCGTCGCGCAGCCGGCCTCCGATCGACGCCGCGGTCTCCCTGGGCGCCACCGATGCGGGCACTGTCGCCGACGTGGCCGCAGCGGGCGAGGTCATCGTCATCTGTGTCCCCAACTCCCCCGAGGTCGTCGAGGTGGTGGACGCCCTCGTCCCCGCTCTCGGTCCGGGGACCATCGTCGTCGACTGCTCCACCATCGACCCCGACGCCGAGCGGGCCCAGCACGAGAAGGTGGCGGCCACCGGAGCCCGCTATCTCGACGGCCCCCTGTCGGGCGGCACGGTGGGGGCCGAGAAGGGGACGCTGACGGTGATGGTGGGCGGAGACGCCGCCACCCTGGACGACGCCCGTCCCGTCCTCGACGCCGTGGCCGGGCTGATCGTCCACGTCGGCGGACCGGGCATGGGCCAGGTGGTGAAGCTCTGCAACAATTTGATCTACGCCGCGCAGATGGTGGCCACGGCCGAGGCGACGGCGCTGGCCGTGCGGTCGGGTGTCGACATGGCCAAGCTGCTCGAGGTGCTGCTGCACTCGACCGGCGACTGCACGGCGGTGCGGACCCGGCTGCCGGTGGCCGGCGTGGTGGCCGACAGTCCCGCCTCCAACGGATGGAAGCCGGGCTTCATGACCGACCTGATGGCCAAGGATCTCGATCTGGCCATGGCCTACGGGGCCCGCACCGGCGTTCCTCTCGTGACGACGGCCACCTCCCGGCAGGTGCTCACGGCCGCCTCCACCGCCGGCTACGGCCGGGAGGACTTCTCGGCGCTGGCCAAGATCGTTCTGCGCTCTGCCGGTCTGGACAGCGCTGCCGGCCTGGAGTGACACTCCGCCCGCCGGCGCTGATCCTGGCTGCCGACCACCGGCCCCGCGGGGTGATGACCATCGAGGCCTACGGGCCCTACCTCGCCGCGCTCACCGCCGCACTCCCCGTCTGCGACGGCATCCTGGCCAGCCGGCAGCCGCTCGACGACCTGGTGGCGGCCGGGGCCGTCACGGCGCAGCAGCACACCTACCTGTCCATCAACCGCACCGGCCTGGCCGGCTCCACCTTCGAGCTCGACGACCGTCTGGTGACGAGTGTGGCGGCGGCGGCAACGGCCGGCTTCACCGGCATCAAGCACATGACCCGGATCGACCGGACCGACCCGCTCACCGCTGCCGCCCTCGAATTGCTCGGCCGGGTGATCGACGACGCCCGGTCGGCCGGCCTGGAGGCGTTGATCGAATCGCTGTCGTGGTCCGACGGCCGGATGGCGCGCGGCACCGACGACGTCGTGGAGGCCGCCGTCATCGCCCACGACCTCGGTGCCCCCGTTCTCAAGGTTCCCGTTCCGGCCGTGGCCCCGGGCCCCGAGCGCATCGCGGCCGTGGCCCGGGTGGTCGAGAGCGTCGGCGTGCCGGTGCTGTTTCTCGGTGGCCCCCGCGGCGACGGCGACCGGGCGGCCGTCCTCTCCGAGATCCGCGACGCCATGGCCGGGGGGGCGGCGGGCATGGCGATGGGCCGGCTCGTCTTCGAGGACCCCGACCCGGCGGAGATGGCCCGGCGGGTGGCCGACGCCGTCCACGGCGGTTGATCCTCACCCTCGACCTCGGCAGCTCCACCACCAAGGCCGTCGTCTGGGACGCCGACGGTCCCCGGGCCCGGGGTGCGGCCGCTCTCGAGACCACGTTCCCCGCCGCCGACCGGGCCGAGCAGGACCCGGCCGCCTGGTGGCCCTCGGTGGTGGCGGCCTGTGCCGAGGCCCGGGCCGGCTCACCGGGGTCCTTCGCCGCCGTCGCCGCCGTCGGCTTCGCCGCCGCCCGGCAGACGCTCGTGCCCGTGAGGGCTTCGGGCGAGACGCTCGGGCCCGCGCTCCTGTGGTCCGACCGGCGGG
>DATNJD010000226.1:0-4687 GCA_035604075.1 Acidimicrobiales bacterium | reverse complement strand
TCCATGAGCCGGCGGATGGTGGCGCCCTTCGGGTGGAAGACGGCCAGACCCGATCCGATCTCGCTCGGGAACGAGAACAGGTCGAGCTCGGCCCCGAGGCGACGGTGGTCGCGCCGCTCGGCCTCCTCGATACGGTGCAGGTGCTCGGCCAGCGCCTTCTCCGACTCCCAGGCGGTGCCGTAGATGCGCTGCAATTGGGCACGCTTCTCGTCGCCGCGCCAGTAGGCGCCGGCCACCCGCTGCAGGGCGAAGTGCCCGAGCCGACCCGTCGACGGCACATGGGGCCCCCGGCACAGGTCGACGAAGCTTTCGGTGTTGCGGTACGTCGTGACGACGGCGGCGCCGGGGGCGATGTCGGCCGAGGCCTCGGCTTGAAGGGCGGCGTCGTCCGCCACCCCGGTGATGATCTCGCGCTTGAAGGGTTGGTCGGCGAACAGGGCCAGACCGTCCTCGAAGGAGTGTTCCTGACGGACGAAGGGCTGGTCCTCGGCCATGATGGCCTGCATCTTGGCGGTGATCCGGTCGAGGTCGTCGTCACTGAAGGTGCCCCCGTGGGGAAGGGCGAAGTCGTAATAGAAACCGTCGCTGATGGCGGGACCGATGGCGTACTGGGCGCCCGGCCACAGATCGACCACGGCCTGGGCGAGCACGTGGGCGGTGGAGTGCCGGATGATCGTCCGGCCCGCATCACTGTCGGCCGTCACCACCGCCACCACGGCGCCATCGGGCAGCACCGTGTCGAGATCGACCTCCTCCGCGTCGATGACGGCGGCCACCGCCGCCGCCGCCAGCCGTTTGCCGATGGACGACGCCATGCCCAGGGCCGTCGTGCCGGCCGGCAGTTCCTTGGTCGAACCGTCGGGGAGCCGGACCGTGATTACGCCTGCCATGGTGGAGTGCCTCGGGGTCGTGCCGCCCGGGCGCGGTGCCTGACGGTCAGTCGGAGGTCACAGGCTAACGCCCAGGAGAGCCGCCCCCTGCGACATTCCGGCGCCGGTGGCGGCCACCTCGTCGAGGGCGACGAGCGCGCCGGGCGCGTCGAGGTCGTCGTCGAGATGCCGGCGGACGTCCTCGAGCCCGGCGTCACCCTCGCCCGCGGCGCGCCAGCGCTCGAGGCGTTCGGCCGCGCCGGCCAGGCTCGAGTGCTCCCACTCCCAGTCGGCGCGGTAGTGGTGCTCGAGCAGAGCCAGGCGGATGGCCATGGGTTCCCATTCCTTCAGCAGATCGCCCACGAAGACGAGGTTCCCGAGCGACTTCGACATCTTGGTACCCTCGAGACCGACCATCCCGACGTGGAACCAGTGCCGGCAGAACGTCTTGCCCGTCACCGACTCCGACTGGGCCGACTCGCACTCGTGATGGGGGAAGATCAGGTCGCGTCCTCCCCCGTGCAGGTCGATCGTCTCCCCCAGTTCGCGCATGGCCAGGGCCGAGCACTCGATGTGCCAGCCCGGTCGGCCCGGTCCCCAGCGTGACTGCCACGCCGGTTCGTCGGCCGCCGACGGCTGCCACAGCACGAAGTCGAGGGGGTCGCGCTTATGGGGATCGTCGGGTTTGCCGCCGCGTTCGGCCGCCAGGACCAGCATCTCGGCCCGCGACAGATGACTTATCTGTCCGAAGGCGGCGAACGAGGAGACGTCGAAGTACACCGATCCACCCGACTCGTAGGCGTGTCCGGCGTCGAGAACAGCCCCCACCAGAGAGAGGATCTCGGGGATGGCCGAGGTGGCCCGGGGCTCGCGGTACACGGGCAGGAGGCCGAGAACCTGCATGCTGGCGTCGAAGCGGGCCATCTCCTCCGCCGCCAAGTCGAGGTAGTGCACCCCCAACTCCCGCGCCCGGCGCAGGATGTCGTCGTCCACGTCGGTGACATTGCGCACCAGTCTCGTCTCGTGCCCGGCGTCGCGCAGCCGGCGCTGCAGGAGGTCGAAGGTCAGGTACACCTGCACGTGACCCATGTGGGCGCTGTCGTAGGGCGTGATGCCACAGGAGTACATGGACACGAGGGGTCCGGGCTCGAAGGGCACGACACGACGGCGGGCGGTGTCGTAGAGACGCATCACGGCAACGGCACCTCCGTGCGGGCGGGCACCCGGCTGTTGCCGTCCAAGCCGGACAGGCCGAGTGTGCTGTGCGCCCGGTAGCGGATGTTCAGCCCCACCAACACGGCCGTGAAGGCCTCGATGGCGGCGGCCGAGGCCAAACCGCCGGCGTCCAGGGGTCGCAGACCGGGGATGCGGGCCACGAGCGCCATGGTCGTCTCGGTGGCGACGCGGTGATCGGAGCACACGAGCACGTCGGCCACGAGCGGCCGGTCCAGCTTGGCCAGGGCATGGGCGGGAAGATGGTGACCGGCCGCCGCCACGAGCGCATCGGGGGCGGCGGCGGCCACCGACGCGGCCACCGATCCACGTGGGGGGATCAGGGCCAGCATGTCGGACCCCTCCCGGACAAGCGCATTGGCCACACAGACGACGACCTTGCCCCGCAGGTGCCCGGCGATCTCGGCCACCGTGGGCACGGCCGCCTCCCACGGGGTGGCCATCACGACCACGTCGGCGTCAGCGGCCGCCGGATTGCCGGCGCCGGCGATGGCGAGCGTCCGGTCGGGCCAGGCGGCCACGATCTCGGCTGCCACGGCGGCGGCGCGCGCGGGATCGCGTGACCCCACGGTGACAGCCGTCCCCGCCGCCGCCAGTCGCAGCGCGAGCCCACGACCGAGGGGTCCGGTGCCCCCGAGGATGCCGACGTTCACGGGTGACACCTTGGCACAGGGCGACCGGGCCCCAACCACTCGGGCCGGGAGGCGCACTCTCCTCGGAACACTGCTGTCACCGACCATTAGGGTGCCTTGCCGTGGGAATCCTCGACGGCAAGCGCATCCTGATCACCGGTGTCCTGACCGACGCATCCCTGGCCTTTGCCGTCGCCCGCCTGGCCCAGGACGAGGGGGCCGAGATCGTGCTGTCGGGGGCCGGCCGGGGCCTCTCGCTCACCACCCGCGTGGCCCGCAAGCTCCCCCGGCCCGTCGACGTGCTCGAGATCGACGTCACCAACGCCGACCAACTCGAGGCGGCGTCGGTGGCGCTGACCGAAAAATGGGGACGGCTCGATGGACTGCTCCACGCCATCGGATTCGCCCCCCAGGACTGCCTGGGGGGCGACATCCTGCGCGCCGGCTGGAGCGACGTGGCCGTGGCCCTCGAGATCTCGGCCTACTCGCTGAAGGCCCTCGTCGGCGCGTTCCGCCCATTGCTCATCGCCGCCGGGGGCTCGTCGGTGGTGAGCCTCGACTTCGATGCCCGCGTGGCCTGGCCCGCCTACGACTGGATGGGGGTGGCCAAGGCGGCGCTCGAGTCCCTGTCGCGCTACCTGGCGCGCGACCTCGGCCCCGACGGCGTCCGCGTCAACCTGGTCGCCGCCGGTCCCATCCGGACCATGGCGGCCAAGTCCATCCCGTCCTTCGCCACCTTCGAGGCGACGTGGGGCGACAGAGCGCCGCTCGGCTGGGACGTGAACGACGCCGAGCCCGTGGCCCGGGCCTGTGTGGCGCTGTTGTCGGACTGGTTCCCCGCCACCACCGGCGAGATGGTGCACGTGGACGGCGGCGTGCACGCCATGGGGGCGTAGGGTCAGTCCTCCGACAGGATCTGGTACAGCTCCTTGCTGGCGGCGCGGATGGCGGCGGCGGCACGATCGATCTGCGCCGTGTCGGCCGTCTGGGCCACCTGCTTGGCGGCGGCGAACAACTGGGCCGCCGCCTTGCGCAGGGCCCTGTTGGGTGTGTTGCCTTCGGGTTCGCTCTCCCACGGTGTCGCGCCGTGCTGCTCGATACGGGTGGCCGCTTCGGTGCGACCCTGGTCGGTGAGGCTGTACACCCGCTTGCCGTCGCGTTCCTCGGCCTTCACCAGACCTTCGTCCTCGAACAGCTGCAGCGTCGGGTACACCGAACCGGGGCTCGGCCGCCACGCTCCCCCGCTCTTCTCCTCCAACCGGCTGATGAGCTCATAGCCGTGGCCCGGCCCGTCACCCAGGGCCACCAGCAGCGCCGTGCGGATGTCACCGCGACGCATGCGCCGGCCGGCACCCCGCCACGCTCCTCCGCCCCATTCGGCGGCCCGCTCGGCCAGCAGCTCGTGCCCGATATCGCGCCGTCGGGGACCTCGTTGATGTCTCTCTGTCGTTCTGTCTCGGTGCATGGATCCTCCTGGATCGTTCTCTGCCGGCCGTCCTTCGGGTCGACATGTTGTGATCAGTTACGATATATCGCAACCAATCGCTTGTCCAGGATATTCCCACCCTCTCCCCCCTGGCCAGGTGAAATCACCGTGGTCCCCGGGCAGTTTCGCCCGGGTCAATCGTGCATCCGTTGGGCTCGGCCGGGGAAAGAAACCTGACACTCGTGTCGGAGAAGTTCCGGCACACCTCGCCCAAGGGGGACATCCATGCGTCGTTTGCTCACAGCCGTGGCGACAGTGGCGGCGCTGGCCATGCCAGCGTCCATCGCCGCCTTCACCCTCTCCTCACCGGCCTCGGCGGCCGGTTCGTCGGTGACGTGCAAGAAGCTCACCGGAACGATCACGGGGAACATCACCATCTCGAAATGCTCACCCAAGTCGAAGACCAACAAGAGTGCCAGCGGCGTGGCGGCCTCACTGGCCACCGGCGGAACGGTGACATGGAGCAA
>DATNJD010000225.1:0-7529 GCA_035604075.1 Acidimicrobiales bacterium | reverse complement strand
CGGGACCGGCGGTGCCGGTCAAGGAGGTGCCATCGCCAACGACGGGCACCTGACCGTCACCTCCGCCGGCTTCTCGACGGACCAGGCCAGCGGGGGCCAGGGCGGTCTCGGTGGCCTCGGGGCGGGCGGCGGCACGGGCGGTTCGGGCGGCAACGGGGGCAGCGGCAGCATCGGGCCGGGGACCTCGGGCCAGCCGGGCGCCACCGGCGGCGGGGGTGCGAACGGCGGTGCCGGGGGGAACGGCGGTACCGGCGGCTCCGGCGGTGTGGCGGAGGGCGGTTCCCTGGCCGATCTCACCGGCACGGGCACCGCCACCTCGAGCACCTTTACCGACAACTCGGCCAGAGCCGGGGGTGGCAACGCCGCCGGTGCGGGCGGTAGCGGCGGCTCGGCCGGCTCCGGCGGCAACGGCGGCGAGAACCTGGTCACCGGGGTGGCCGCCGGCGCGGGCGGCAACGGCGGCGACGGCGGCAACGGCGGCGACGGCGGCAACGGCGGCAACGGGGCCAACGCCAGCGGTGGTGCCGTGTGGACCAAGACGGGCGGATTCGCCGGGTCGACCGACACCTTCACGGCCGACACGGTCACCGGCGGCACCGGCGTCACGCCGGGCGGGACGGCCGGCCTTCTCGGTAGCGGCGCCCGGGGCGGCTTCTACGGCGGCACGGGCACCGGGCCGAACGGGGCGGCGGGGACGAACGGCCTGCCCGGCCAGGCCGGCCAGCCGGGGACCACCGGGGTGGGCAGCGACCCCGATACCAACTGACGGCAAACCGGGTCTCAGCTCGACGTCATCAGCTCGGCGGCGCGCTCGGCGATCATGATGGTGGGCGCATTGGTGTTGCCGCGCGTGATGACCGGCATGACCGAGGCGTCGACGACGCGCAGGCCCGGTAATCCCCGCACCCGGAGCTCGGCATCGACGACGGCGTCGGGGCCCACGCCCATCCGACACGTCCCCACCGGGTGGTAGAGGGTGAACGCCTGCCGGCGCACGAACTCTTCGATCTCCGCGTCGGACTGGGCCTGGCGACCGGGCCACAGCTCACCGTCCACCATGGACGCGAGCGGCCGTTGGGCGGCAATGCGCCGGGACAACTTCACCCCGGCCACGAGCGGTCCGGCGTCGGCCCGCTCGGAGAGGTAGTTGGGTTGGATGGTGGGAGACGCCATCGGGTCGGCCGACGACAGCGTGATCGATCCGGTACTGACCGGTCGTAGCAGGACGCTTCCGATGGTGAGCCCGTGGCCGGGGGGCGGGGCCAGGCCGTGGTCGATGTACTCGACCGGGGCGATGACGAGTTGCAGGTCGGGCGCGCGGAGCGTGGGGTCGGTGCGCACGAACGCCATCGCCTCGCCCACGTTGGACGTCAGCATCCCCTTGCGCCGGGTGAGGTACTTCACCAACTGGGCCGGCTTCTCGGCCGAGAGCAGGCTGGCGTGGGAACCGACGGTGAAGATGGTCGGCACGGCCAGATGGTCGGACAAGTTCCTGCCCACGCCGGGCAGGTCGAGCGCCACATCGATGCCCAGGGCGCGCAGCTCGTCAGCGGGACCGATGCCGGAGAGGAGCAGTAGCTGCGGAGTGTTGACGCTGCCGGCGCTCAGGACGACCTCGCGAACGGCGGTGACCTCGTGGGCGGCCCCGTCGCCGTCGCGGTAGCGCACCCCCACGGCCCGCCCGTCCTCGAGCAGGAGCCCGGTGGCGTGGGCGCCCGTGGTCACTGTGAGGTTGGGTCGTGAGCGCGCCGGCCGCAGATAGGCATCGGCGGTGCTCCACCGGCGGCCCCGCCGTTGTGTCACGGCCGAGAAGGCCACGCCCTCCTGCGTGGCTCCGTTCACGTCGTCGATGCGTTCGATCCCGCAGTGGACGGCGCTGTCCACGGCCGCGGCGGTGAGAGGGCTCGGATCGCGCAGGTCGGAGACGTAGAGCGGACCGTCACCGTCGTAGAGATCGTCGGGCGCCGGTCCCGACCGACCCGACCGTTCCGACCGGCGGTAGTACCGGCGGACGTCGGTCCACGACCAGCCGTCGTTGCCGAGGGTGGCCCACTCGTCGAAGTCGGCCGGGTTCCCCCGGACGTACATCTGGGCGTTGATCGAAGAGCAGCCTCCGAGCATCCGACCCCGGGGCCAGTACAGCTCCCGGTCGGCCAGTTGCGGCTGCGAGACCGTGGCGTAGTTCCAGTCGCGCTCGCTCTTGAAGAGCTTCGGAGAGGCGGCCGGGATCCGCACCTCGATCGTGTCGTCCTCGGGTCCGGCCTCGAGAAGGAGAACGGACGTCCGCGGATTCTTCGAGAGCCGGTTGGCGACCACACATCCGGCCGAGCCGGCGCCGACGATGACGTAGTCGTAGAGGTCCATGGGGGGACGCCTCTCCGGTCGAATGGACCAGGCAGATTATGCTCAATCGACGGCTCCGGCGCGCCGAAGACAGTCGGGTCATGAGACTTGGTGGTGGGCCTCCGCGCCCCGCAGAGGCAGAGGGCCCGGCGCTGCGGTTCTCCGGCGTCGTCCACCGGTATCGCTCGATCCTGGCTCTCGACCACCTCGATCTCGAGGTGGCCCGGGGCGAGACCCTGGCCCTGCTCGGCCCCAACGGCGCCGGGAAGTCGACGGCCATCTCCATCCTCCTCGGCATCCAGCGTCCTCAGGAGGGAGAGGTCTCGGTCCTCGGCACCGACCCCCGTTCGGCCCTGGCCTCGGGGAAGGTGGGCGCCATGCTGCAGGTGGGCGGGGCCCGGGGCCTTCCCCACGGCGTGCGGGTCGGCGACCTGGTGGCGATGACGTCGTCGCTCTACCGTCATCCGGCCCCGGTGGCCCGGACCCTGGCGCGCTCGGGGTTGACGGCACTGGCCGAGAGGCAGACGCAGAGGCTGTCGGGTGGCCAGGCCCAACGGGTCCGCTTCGCCCTGGCCATCGCCGGGGACCCCGAGCTCGTCTTTCTCGACGAACCCACCGTCGCCATGGACGTCGAGGGTCGGCGCCGCTTCTGGGCCATGATGCGCGACTTCTCCCGCGAGGGCCGGACCGTGGTCTTCGCCACCCACCACCTCGACGAGGTCGACGCCGTGGCCGACCGGATCGTGGTCATGCGCAAGGGCGCGGTGGTGGCCAACGGCGCCGCCTCGACCATCAAGGCCGCCGTTCCCACGCGCCGGGTCCGGTTCACCTCGGCGGGGGTCGACCCGGCCCGGCTGCGCGATCTCGACGGCGTGAATGCGGCCTGTGTGCGCGGTTCCCAAGTCGTCCTCGACTCCCTCGACGCCGATGCCACCATCCGCGCCCTGGTGGCCACGGGGGTGGCGTTTACGGACATCGAGGTCACCGGGGCCGATCTCGAGCAGGCATTCGTCGCCCTCACGAGCGACCTGGCCGAGGCCCACACCGTGGCCGACGCGGTCGCCTCGAGCGATCCGGCGGTGGCGCCGCAGTCCGGGAGGACCCCGTGACCGGTCTGGGCACGTTCCTGCGTTTCGAGGTGCGGCGGCTGTTGCGCAACGTGCGGTACATCGGGATCACGGTGGGCTTCCCCGTCGTCTTCTACATCCTGTTCCTCAACAACGAGCATCCGGGGACGCGGATCGCCGGGACGACCTGGAAGACCTACTTCATGGTCTCCATGGCCAGCTTCGGAGCGATGGTGGCATCGCTCAACGCCGGCGGGACGCGGCTGGCCGCCGAACGGGCGTCGGGCTGGACCCGGCAATTGCGGGTGACCCCTCTGCCCTCGTGGAGCTATGTGGCCACCAAGATCGCCGCCTCGATGCTGATCGTCCTGCCCGTCATCGTTGTGGTGGAGTTGACCGGACTGCTCCTGGGCGGGGTGCGGCTGGGCCTCGGGACCTGGGCCGTGCTCACCGTGGTGCTCTGGGTCAGCGCCCTGGCCTTCGCCTCGCTCGGCGTCCTCGTCGGGTACGTGGCGTCGAGCGAGACGGTGTACCCCCTGGTGACTGCCTTGATGTTCCTGCTCAGTTTCTTCGGCGGGCTCTTCACCCCGGTGCCCGATCTTCCCCTGGCTCTGCGCCACGTGGCCGCCTTCTTACCCAGCTACCACTACGCGTCGCTCGGTTGGGCCGTGGTGGCCGGCCGGGCCCCGGGCCTGGGCGACGCGGCGGTCCTGCTCGGCTATGCGATGGTCCTCGGCCTGGCCGTCACCTGGCGCCACCGGGTCGAGGAGTCCCGGGCCTTCGCCTGAGCCCGGGCGGGGAAGGCTCAAGTCCGGAGGCTCAGGGGACGATTCGTCATGGTGGAGGTAGCCCAATCGACGGTGACGGCCCCTGAGCGCGAGGCCGAGCTCGACACGCCCGGCCAGCTTCTGGCCGCCTTCCCGGGCCCGAGCCCGGCCGTGGCCGATCCGGGGTCGGCCCGCTGGCCGGCGCGGGCGTTCGAAGGACGCTCCGTGCGGTCGCTGACCCGGATCCCCGGCCAGATCCTCGAGAGCATGACCCGGTCGCGGGCGAACTCCTCGCAACTGTGGTGGCAGTTCCTGGCCGGCGTGGTGGTCCTCGTCTACTGCAGTTCTCTGGTGGAGATCCCCCGGCCGGTGGGGGGCTACCTGGGGCTCTGGGACGGCTGGGTGGGGAACATCGCCGCGACACTGCCCATCATCCCCATCGTCATGCGCATCCGGCACGTGAAGAAGTTGCAGGCCGGGTGGAGCGCGATGGCTATCGGCATCGGCCTGCACACACTCGGAAGCGTCCTCTTCATCGTCCACGACCAGAACCTGCACCCGGTCCCGAGCCCCGCACCGAGCGATATCGCCTACCTGTTGTCGTACGCGGCGTTCATCATCGGGGCGGCCATGTTGACCCAGGCTGCCTTCGGGCGGGGCCACCTGAGCGTCCTGCTCGACGGTTTGGTGGCGGGCATGGCGAGCGGGGCGGCGGTGGCGCTGTGGTTCGAGCCGCTGCTGGACGTGAACCACTTCGTCAACATGGCCTATCCGCTGTGCGACCTGGTGCTGTTGATGGTGATCGTCGCCGGGTTCGCGCCGGGGCGCTACCGGCTCACGTGGTCGACCGGTCTCCTCGTCGTCGGCGTCCTGTGGTTCGTGGTCGGCGACCTCGACTATCTCAATCAGATCCATCCCCACGGTTCCGTGCTGGCCCGCCCCCTCGCTGGAACATGGCCTCTGGCCTTCTGGATCATGGGAATAGCGGCCTGGGGCCGCCAGGAGCGGCGGACGCTGCCGCGTCGCCCATCGACGCTGACGCCGGCGGGGATCGCGCTCGTCCCCGTGGTCTTCGGATTCATGTCGCTCGCTCTGTTGGCCGTGTCGATGACCCGGCTCGACACGGTGGTGGCCTCGGCCCTGTCGCTCTGCGGCCTCGGCGTGGTGCTCGTGCGGATGGCTCTGACGCTGCGCGAGTTGCGCCGGGGGGCGGAGAACTTCCGGGACGCCCGCACCGACCAGCTGACGGGTCTGCAGAACCGGCGGGCCTTCCTCGAAGATGCCGAGGCCAAGTTGTCGACGACCCACGGCGAGAAGCACGTCGGCTTCCTGCTGGTCGACCTGGACGGCTTCAAGGAGATCAATGATTCGCTCGGTCACCACTGTGGCGACGAGCTCCTGCAGATCGTGGCCCGGCGCTTTCAACGCAACATCAACGACAAAGGCTCCGTTGCCCGTTTGGGCGGCGACGAATTCGCCAGCACATGCGTCGTGGCCTCCAGTCAGGAACTGGTGGAAGTGGCCCAGGACCTGGCCGAGACGTTGTTCGATCCGATCTCTCTCGACGGCGTGACCGTGCGTGTCGGGGCCAGCATCGGCGTCTCCATCTCACCCGATCACGGCATGAGCCACAGCGACCTCCTGCGCAGTGCCGACGTCGCCATGTACGAGGCCAAACGCAGTCGGTCGATCGTCTGCGTCTATCACCCCGACCACGACCTCAACAGCCGCGAGCGTCTGGAACTGATCGACGACCTACGGACGGCCATCAACACCCGGAGCCTGCACATCCACTTCCAGCCCACTCTCAACCTGCAGACCGAACGGTTGGTGGGCGTGGAGGCCCTTGTGCGTTGGCACCATCCGGTCCACGGTCTGCTCCAGCCCGATTCCTTCGTCCCCCTGGCCGAGCGGGTGGGACTGATCCCTCAGCTCACCCGGGCGGTGCTGGAACTGGCCATCGCCGAGGCCGCCGCTCTCGACCGCCAGGGTCACCCTCTCCAGATGAGTGTCAACATCTCGCGTTTCGACCTGGTCGACGAGGATCTCCCGGCCTTCATCGACGACCTGCTGGAACAGCACGACGTGGCTCACAACCGTCTCACCCTCGAGGTCACCGAGTCCTGCATCGGAGCCGACCCGGAGCGGGCCAAGAGGCACATCAACGAATTGCGCGCCCGGGGGATCCGGATCTCGATCGACGACTTCGGCGTCGGGTACTCCTCCATGTCCCAGCTGCTCGAGCTGCCCATCGACGAACTGAAGATCGACAAGTCGTTCGTTCTCGCCTTGGAGGACGACGAACGGGCCCGGGCCATCATCAGCTCGACGGTCGAACTGGCCCGGGCACTCAAACTGACCACCGTGGCCGAGGGTGCCGAAAGGGCGAGAAACCTGAACTCGTTGGCCTATCTCGGCGTCGACGTCGTGCAGGGATTCATCATCGCCCAACCTCTGGCCAGTCGCGAACTGCTCAAGTTCCTGGACGAGTTCGCCCGGAAGGGTCTGCCGGCCATACCCGTCACCGGCTGACACCGGCTGGCACCTCCCCCACCGCCGGCCCGTCACCGTTCGCGCCTCATCGACGGCGGCTCACGGATCCATCACACCTCTCCCGTACCGTCACTCCTCGACCGGACAGCGTTTCCTAACCGGAACGAGGAGCGACCATGGAACTAACGGCCATGCAGATGACGGGGGCGAATGGAATCGTGTCGGTACCGTCCGAACACCTCCCCGGGCTCGTCGCCCTGGTCGTGACGACACCGGCCATCTGGATCGCCCTGTGCGGGTGCCGGGCCCTGGCCCGTAGCGGAGTGGGGTGGGCGAGCGCCGCGGTGCGCCGTTTCGACGACCTTTCGTTCACAGCCAAGGCGGCGTTGTTCGGTTGTTGGGTGGGCGCCGTCGTCCACGCCGCCATCGTCCCCACCCATTGGGGCGACGCCCGTGTGACGGCGCTGCTCTTCGTCGCCGACGTAGCCGGTTTCGCCGTCGCCTGCTGGTGGACCTTCACCGGTCGTCGCCACTGGCGTGTGGTCGCCGCCGCCATGTTGGGCGGGACGGCCGTCGCCTACGGGTTGTACATCGTGAAGGGCTGGGAAAGCGCCGACCTCGTCGGCCTGCTCACCACCACCATCGAACTGGCCGCCGCGCTGATCGTGCTCTCCCCGGCGCCGGCCCCGGTGGGTGGGCGCCCCGGTGGCGAGCGCCTGGTCGGCCTGGCCGCCTTGCCGGTGGCGCTGCTCACGTTGCTCGGGACGGCCGCCATCGCCGACGCCGCGCAGGCGGCGCCGGTCAAGGTGTCCTCCGCCTCCGGCACATCGTCGCCGGCCGCCGCCCCCTCCGGGTCGGG
>DATNJD010000224.1:0-7213 GCA_035604075.1 Acidimicrobiales bacterium | reverse complement strand
CCCCCACCTCATCTACATCTCCATCGTGGGCGTCGACACGATGCGCTTCTCCTATTACCGGGGAAAGTGGCAGGCGGAACAGGCCGTCGAGTCGGGTGGGACCGGTTGGACCATCCAACGCGCCACGCAATTCCACGACCTGATCGACCGCGCCCTCGGCTGGCGCGCCTTCGTGGCGACGAAGAACATGGCGTTCCAACCGGTGGACACGGGCGAGGTGGCCGACCGGATGGTCGAGCTCGTGGACGCCGGACCGTCCGGTCGGGTGGAGGACTTCGGCGGCCCGGCGGTCGTGCCGCTGCGCGAGCTGGCCGCCATCCGCCGCCGGATCACCGGATCGGGCACGCTGCTCGTTCCCGTCCCGTCCATCGGATTCCTCGGTGAGTTCGACGAGGGCCGGCATCTCTGTCCCGATCACGCCCGCGGCCGCGTCACCTGGGAGCAGTGGCTCACAGCGCGGCGATGAGCGCCCTCATCCACGGACCGAGATCGGCCGGGGTGCGGGCCGAGATCAGATTGCCGTCGACCACCGCCGGCTCGTCCACCCACTCCACCCCGGCGTTCTCCATGTCGTCGCGGATCGCCCCCACGCTCGTGGCCCGCCGGCCCTTCAAGATCTTGGCCGAGATCGGCACCCAGCCGGCGTGGCAGATGAAGGCGATGGGTTTGCCGGCGGCGTCGAAGGCGCGCACCAGATCGAGAACCGTCTCCGACCGTCGCAGCTTGTCGGGAGCGAAGCCACCGGGGATGACGAGGGCGTCGAAGTCGACCTCTTTCACCTTCTCCACCGTCGTGTCGACGGGAAAGGGGCTGTAGCCCTTCTTCCCGGTGAGCGGCTTGTCGTCGAGACCGGCCACCGTCACCGTCACGCCTTCTTCCTGCAGTCGCGCCACCGGATAGAGCAGCTCCATGTCCTCGAACAGATCGGCGGCGAACACGAGGACACGGCGGGAGCTGAGATCGGACTGAGCGGCCATGGGCACGACAGTACCGGCGACCCCGATCGGGCGGGTCAGGCGCCCGGCAGCCGTTCAGGCGCGGGCCAACCGGGCGAGGGTGGCATTGGCCTCGGTGATGATGCCGCCGATGATCTCGGCCACCGACGGCAGCTCGTCGATGAGGCCCACCACCTGGCCGGTGGGGAGGATGCCGACGTCGGTGTGACCCTCGACCAGCGCCGCCTTCGTCATCATGGGGGCGTTGGCGGCCATGACAACCTGCGACCAGGTGAGCTCGTTGCCTTCTTTCATGGCCAGACCCTCCTTGGCCAGGTCCCGCATCGACGTGTGGGTCTGCCGGCGGAAGGCCAGGGCGTTGCGCAGCGCCCGGGGGAGCGCCCCCAGGCGGCCGGCCCCTTCGAGGTGGTCGACCAGTCCGGTCCTGATGACCCGCTGGGGAGCACCGTCCACCCTGGTGGTCACGACCGTTCCCGTCACCGCTGTCGCCAGGTAGAGCTTCTTCACGTCGTCGGGCACGGTGGACTCCCGGCTGAGCAGGAAGCGGGTGCCCATGGCGATGCCCGACGCCCCGTAGGCGAGGGCGGCCACGAGGCCGCGGCCCGACGAGAAACCGCCGGCGCCGATAACGCAGACCCTCTCCCCCACGGCGTCGACCACCGACGGCAGCAGAAGAGTGGTGGGAACAGGACCGGTATGGCCACCGCCCTCGGCGCCCTGGGCGATGACGCCGTGGACACCCCACTCGGCCACCTTCTCGGCGTGCCGGCGGGCCCCGACGGTCGGGATCACGATGACTCCGGCGTCGGCCAGCTTCTTCACCAGATCAGGTCTCGGCGCCTGGGCGAAACTGGCCACCTTCACGCCGGACTCGACGAGAAGGGCGACCCGTTGCTCGACATCGGGGGCGTCGGTCCGGAGGTTCACGCCGAAGGGATTCGTCGTCCGCGACCGGACCTCGGCCACGGCGGCGCGCAACTCGTCGAGCGTCATGGTGGCCGACGCCAGGATGCCGAGGCCCCCGGCCTCGGCCGTGGCCGCCACCAGCCGGGGGCCGGCCACCCATCCCATGCCCGTCTGGACGATCGGATACCGGACGCCGACGAGCTCGCACAGCTTCGTCCGTAGCGCCGGGTGCGGATCGGGTGGATCGGGCGGTGCGCCGATCGGTTCGCCTGGCGCGTCGTCGCCCGCGGGCACTGTCACTCGGGCAGTTCCTTGTCCCGCAGACGCGTGGGGTCGAGGACCTCGCGGATCAATTCCAGTTCCTCGGCATCGGGGAGGCGGGAGGTCGGGACCGGCGACGGGATGACGAGGTCGAAACCGGTGGCGGCGACGACGTCGTCGACGGTCACGCCGGGATGGAGCGAGCGCAGCCGCATGGCGTGGTCCGGGGTGTCGAAGTCGAAGACGCCGAGGTTGGAGATGACGACGCGGATCTCGTGGAAGCGGGTGGCGGCCGGTCCGGCGGCGGCCGCCCGGTCGTAGCCGACGCCGCCGACCATGTCGACGTGGTCGACGAAGCTGCGCGGCGAATGGGAGGGCACCCAGTAGCTGGTGGTGTGGTTGATGGTGTTGCCGGGGGCACCGCGGACACCGATGAGCTGGGTCTTCGGTCGGGCCCAGTCGCCGATGCAACTGATGTTCTGGTTGCCGTACCGGTCGACCTGGGTGGCCATCATCATCACGTGGCGCCGGCCCGACCAGACGACGTCGAAGACCCGCCGGTACGGCAGCCATGCTTCGAGGACGAAGTGGGAACGGTCGGACGAGACCGACGGGGTGTTCGCCATCAGCGCCGCCTCGCCGTCGGTGAGGACGAGGTCGGGTTCGAAGGTGAGTCGGGCCAACCGGGCCCCGATGGCCGGAATGGTCCCGAACGGGCTGGCCACGATCTCGCCGTCGCCCCGCCAGGCCTCGGCACAGGCGACGGCCACCACCTCGGCCCGCGACACCGCGGTGGCGGTATCGGTCATGACGCGCCCCGAGCCGACGTTGCCGAAGACGCCGCCGTCTCGCGCACGGCCGCCCGGTATCCGAGCTCGTCCACCTGGAGATAGCGCTCGGAGAATGCCGCCCAGGCGTCGGCGTCGGCCCCCGAGGCGGCGTAGTGCTTCTGGAAGGTCTCGTCGCGGTCGTAGTCGGGCGGACAGGAGGTGAAGTGGGCGCCGCCGGGCACATCGGCGACGGCGTCGGTGAGGAGACGGCTGACGGTGACGGTCTGGATGGGGCCTTCGTCGAGAAGCGCCCCGGGGGCGACGACCTTCTCGGCCGTGACGAAACGGCGCGCCGCGGCACCGAGGAAGAGCTCGTCGAAGAAGGGGTCCGGTCCGAGGATCTGACCGTTGCCGTGGGTGTCGGCCCGGTTCAGGTGGACGAAGGCGGCGTCGAGGGTGAGGGCGGGCATGGCGACGAGCTCCTCGGCGTCGGCGTAGGGGGAGGTGACGGTGCGCAGTTCGGGATTGACCCGCAGGACATCGGAGCCGAGGCCGGCCCGGGTGGGAAGGAAGGGCAGCCGCTGGGAGGCGGCCAGGAGGCCCAGGTAGAACATGCCCTCGTCCACCTCCATGGCCCCGATGCGGCCCGTCTGCCGGGCGGCGCGGAAGTGGGGGTCGAGAGCGATCGAGTCGAGGGTGACGAAGCCGTAGACGACCTTCCGGACGAGCCCCGCGGCGCAGAGGACACCGACGTCGGGCCCGCCGTAGGAGACGACGGTGAGATCGCCGATGCCGGCGCGGACGATGGCCCGGACCGCCGCCATGGGCTTGCGCCGTGAGCCCCAGCCGCCGAAACCCACCGTCATGCCCGGCCGCAGATCGGCGACCATCTCGTCCAGGGCGACGCGCTTATCCCCCACGGTGCTTATCCCTCACGGTGCTTATCCCTCACGGTGCTTATCCCCCACGGTGCTTATCCCTCACGGTGGATCACGGTCACTTCGAGACGTTCGGGTCGCGCTTCTCGACGAAGGCGGCGCGCTGCTCGTCGGCGACGCCCGAGACATGGAGCTCGTACGTGAAGCCCTGTTCGTAGCGGTAGGAGCGTTTGACGTCGACGGGGTCGATGCCGTTGAGCGATTCCTTGGCCCGGCGGATGATGGTGGGGCTCTTGGCGGCGATGACCGCGGCGACCTCGTAGGCGGCGTCGACCAGTGCGTCGCGCCGCACGACGCGGAGGACCGAGCCGAAGTGGTGGAGCTCCTCGGCGGTGGCGGTGGTGGCCGTGTAGACCATCTGGCGCATCTTGTGTTGGGGGACGAGACGGGCCAGATGGGTGGCCGCACCGAGGGCACCGCGGTCGACCTCGGGGAGTCCGAAGGTGGCGTCGTCGGAGGCGACGATGATGTCGGCGTTGCCGCAGAGACCGATGCCGCCACCGAGGCAGAAGCCGTGGACGGCGACGATGACGGGGACCTCGCAGTCGTAGACGGCGGCGAAGGCGGCCGCGCAGCCCCGGTTGACGCCGACGAGAGCGGCGTCACCGACATCCCTGATCTCCTTGATGTCGACGCCGGCGCAGAAGCCGCGGCCCTCGGCCCGCAGCACGACGACCCGCGTCTCGGGCCGGCGGCCGGCGGCCAGAACGGCGTCGGCCAGGGCGAACCAGCCGGCGACGTCGAGAGCGTTGACCGGGGGCGCGTCGATGACGACCTCCGCCGTACCGGCCATGCGCTCATGGGTCTCGATGCTCATCGCCGGCTCCGGGTTCTCGGTGGCGGCCGCTGATCCGGATTGATCTGATGCAGCGTCAGGAAACGAGAGGGAGGATAGGTCAGGCGGCCAGCCTTCGGTAGTTTTGTGCGCCCTGGCCAAGGAGGCAGCAGTGAGCCGAAGCGTTGACGCGGACCCTCTCGACTTCAGCGGCAAGGTGGTCGTGGTGACGGGCGGCTCGCGGGGGGTGGGCCGCGGGATCAGCGAGGCCTTCCTGGCCGCCGGGGCCAACGTCGTGATCTGCGGGCGCAACGCGCCGGCGGCCGGGGACCTCCCCGGGCACGGAGGACGAACGGCCGTCTTCGTGCCGGCCGACGTGCGCGACGCCGAGCAGGCCGCCGACGTGGTGGCCCAGACCACATCACGGTTCGGTCGGCTCGACCTGCTCGTGAACAACGCCGGGGGATCGCCGGCGGTGGCCGCCGCCGACGCCTCGGCCCGGTTCATCTCCCAGGTGATCGCCCTGAACCTGGTGGCCCCCTTCTACTGCGCCCAGGCCGCCAACCGGGTCATGCAGGAGCAGGCCGGGGGTGGCTCGATCGTGAACATCGCCAGCGTCTCGGGGCGGCGGCCCTCGCCGGGGTCGGCCGCCTACGGTGCCGCCAAGGCGGGGCTGATCAACCTGACCCGGACCCTGGCCATGGAGTGGGCGCCGAATGTGCGGGTGAACTGCGTGGTGGCGGGGATGGTGGCCACCGAAGCGGCCGACGACCACTACGGCGGTCCGGCCGGGATCGAGGCGGTGGCGGCCACCGTGCCGCTGCGCCGGCTGGGCACGCCACAGGACATCGGCGGGGTCTGCCTGTTCCTGGCCTCCCCCCTCGCCTCTTACGTGACGGGTTCGGCCGTGGAGGCGGACGGGGGCGGCGAGTGGCCCCCGTTCCTGGCCGCCGTGGACTCCGTGGTCACAGGGCGCGCGGGGCCTCGTCCCGACCGGTGAACGCCGGTGAGGGGGGCACGTCGGTGCAAGTCGGGGTGGACGTCCGGGTGGAGCTCGGTGAAGGTCGGGGTGGAAATCGGTGAAGAACCGTCAAAAGGGCGGCAAAGTGCAGACGGGCTCTCCGACGTGCTCTGATAGCGCCTCGTGAAACTCGCCGTCCCCACAGAGACCCGTGCCGGCGAACGGCGGGTGGCCATGATCCCCGACGTCGCCGGCCGGCTCGTCGGCGCCGGCGTCGGCGTGGCCGTGCAGGCCGGAGCGGGCGCCGAAGCCCATTTCGCCGACGCCGCCTACGCCGACAAAGGCGCCACGATCGCCGGCAGCGTGGCCGAGCTCATGAGCGGAGCGACAGCGGTGGCCAAGGTGCAGGCCCCCACACCCGACGAGGTGGCCGGGACGCCCGACGGGATCACGGTGGTGAGTTTCTTCCAGCCCGGCGTGCAGCTCGACACGGTGAAGGCACTCGTGCAGAAACGGGCGACGGCCTTCAGCCTCGATCTGCTGCCCCGGATCAGCCGGGCGCAGTCGATGGACGCGCTCTCGTCGCAGTCGACCGTCTCCGGCTACCTGGGGGCGCTGGCGGCGGCCGAGCGGTTGCCCAAGTTCTTCCCCATGTTCATGACGGCGGCGGGGACGGTGCCGCCGGCCAAGGTGCTCGTCCTCGGAGCCGGGGTGGCCGGACTGCAGGCGATCGCCACCGCTCGTCGACTGGGCGCCCAGGTGCGGGCCTACGACGTCCGGGCCGCGGCCAAGGAGGAGGTGCAGTCGCTCGGGGCCACCTTCGTCGAGCTGGGGCTCGAGTCCCAGGAGGGTTCCGGTGGCTACGCCCGCGAGCAGTCCGAGGACTTCCTGGCCAAGCAGCGGGAGCTGATCGGCAACGAGGTGGCCGCCTCTGACGTGGTCATCACGACGGCGGCCATCCCCGGGCGGCAGGCGCCCGTGCTCGTGACGACGCCGATGGTGGAACGGATGGCCGAGGGATCGGTGATCGTCGACCTGGCCGCCGACTCCGGTGGGAACTGCGAGGTCTCCGAGGCGGGGAAGGACATCATCCACCACGGCGTGTGCGTGGCGGGACTCTCCAATCCCCCGTCGGCGATGCCCACCCACGCCAGCTTCCTCTACTCGCGCAACGTCCTCAACTTCCTCACCCTGATCGTCACCGACGGGGAACTCATTCCCGACTTCGACGACGAGATCGTGGCCGGTTGCTGCGTGGTCCGGGCCGGGGAGATCGTCCACGGACCGACCCGTGACCTCGTCGACGGCAAGGGGGCGAACTAGTGGTGGACAAGGCGGCCCACATCATGACCATCGTCGGCGGTCCCGGACTGATGAGCTTCATCACCGTCTTCGTGCTGGCCGCCTTCGTCGGCTACGAGGTCGTCTCGAAGGTCCCGAGCATCCTGCACACACCGTTGATGTCGGGCTCGAACGCCATTCACGGCATCATCCTGGTGGGCACGATGCTGGTACTCGGTGAGGCGCACGGTGCCGCGCAACTGACACTCGGTTTCCTGGCCGTCGTACTCGCCACCTTGAACGTGGTCGGTGGATTCGTGGTGACCGACCGGATGCTCCACATGTTCAAGCCCCGGAGCGAAGCG
>DATNJD010000223.1:0-2379 GCA_035604075.1 Acidimicrobiales bacterium | reverse complement strand
ACACCGACAGGCTGCAGATGGTGCGCCGGGCCGTGGCCGTGATCCCGGTCGAGGTGGCGATGGCGGCCTCGGCCGCCATGTCGCCATAGTCGGCGGCGTCGACCTGGCGCACGCGCGGATCGCCGCCACGTACCCGTCGTTCGAGCTCGAGCGCCATGTCGACCTTGGCGCTGGTGGGCAGCGAGCTCAGGGCGTCGTCCCAGAGGTCGAGCGAGGCGGGGGGCACGTCGTCGGGTCGCGCCAGACCCAGGAACTCGTCGGGCGTGGCGAAGGTGGCGTTGTCGCGTGCCTCGGCCAGCGTCTCGGTTATGGCCCTTTCGTCGAGTGTGCCGGCATAGGCGAATCCCTGGCGATGATCCGACACCACTCTGATGCCCACGCCGGCCGACGACGCCGACGCCAGCTGCTCGATCTCTCCTCCGTACGCCCGGACGTCGGTCTCCACCCCGCGCGAGGCGTACACCTCGAGCTCTTCGCCCGGGCGGGCCTGGTCGGCGACGCGGGTGGCGATGCGCAGAAGTTCGTCCACCGACGCGGCGGTGCCCTGGGTGGCGGTGTCACTCACCGGGTCACTCACCGGGTCACTCACCGGCTGTCCCTCCGATCGTCACGCCCGTGATCCGCAGGGTGGGCTGTCCTGTTCCCACCGGCACGCTCTGCCCATCTTTCCCGCACGTTCCCGGTGACGTGGCGAAGTCGTTGGCCACGGCGTCGATGCGTCGGAGCGTCTCGGGGCCGTTGCCGATCAGGTTGGCGTCACGCAGAGGTTCGGTGAGTTCACCGTTCTCGATCAGGTAGGCCTCCACGGTGCCGAACACGAAATCCCCCGTCGTGGTGTTGACCTGGCCTCCCCCCAACTTGGCCACGTAGACGCCGGTGGGGGTCTGCGCCAGGAGCTCGGCCGGATCGGAGTCACCGTCGACGAGGAACGTGTTCGTCATCCGCACCATGGGCAGATCCCGGTAACTCTGACGACGGCCGTTCCCCGACGAAGTTCGCCCTTCCTGGCGGGCCCGCAGGTAGTCCCACATGTAGTCGGTGAGGATGCCGTCCTCGATGAGGACGTTTCTCTGCGCGGGCCGGCCCTCGTCGTCGACGGCGAAGGTGCCCCACTCGCGGGCGATGGTGCCGTCGTCCACCAGCGTGACGAGCGGGCTCGCCACCTGGGAGCCGACCTGACCGACGTAGACCGAGGCGTCCTTGGCGATGTGATCGGCCTCGAGCCCGTGGCCGCACGCCTCGTGGAAGAGGATCCCCCCGCTGCCCGAGGCCAGCACGATGGGGACCTCGCCGCTCGGGGCCGGTCGGGCGGACAGCTTGGCCAAGGCCCGCCGGGCCGCGATATCGGCGATCTCCTCCACGTCGACCGTGTCGAAGAGCTCGAAGCCCACCGTGAAGGCGGCCGATTCGAACCCCGTCTGCATGCCGGTGTCACCCACGGCCACGCATGACACCGAGAACCGTGAGCGCACCTGGTCATCGGTGACGAGAACCCCGTCGCTGTTGGCCACGAGGATCCGACGTCGGCTGTCGCCGTACCCGGCGGACACCTGGGTCACAGCCGACCCGGCGGCGCGAGCGGCATCATCGGCGCGCGCCAGGAGTTCGATCTTGCGCGCCTTGGTCACCTCTTCGGGCAAGATCGTCACGTCGTAGGGACGCGACGGATCGGACGGGGTGAGCGCCACGGTGCGGGTACCCCCCGATTCACGGGCCACGGCGGCGGCAGCCTCGGCGGCCAGCATCAGCCCCTTTTCGCTCAGGTCGGCGGTGTGGGCATAACCCGTCGTCTCACCCACGACGACACGGATGCCGGCACCCCGGTCGCGTCCCGACGAGAGCTCTTCCACCCGGCCGTCGTCGAGCGACGCGCCGATGGCCTGGCGGTCCTCGACGAAGACCTCGGCGAAGTCACCACCCCGACCGAGGGCGCTGCCGAGCACCCGCTCGACCACCGCGGGGTCGACGAGCAGTGCTGTCCCCGACGCTCGTTCGCTCACCGGCTACTCCTTCTCTCGGAGCCGGTCACGTCCGGCACCAGGTCTCTTCCCGGCCATCCTGGCCGGGGGCGCCCGTCTTTCGTATCGTACCGCCGTGACCCTCGAACCCGGCCGCAGCGGTCGCGTCTCCCATGTCGTCGCTGACCAGGACACCGCCGCCGCCCTGGGCTCGGGGGACGTCGACGTGCTGGCCACGCCCCGGCTGATCTCATTGTGCGAGGAGGCCACCCTGCGGGCGGTCTCCAGTCAGCTGGGGGCCGGGAAGACGAGTGTCGGTGTCCGGGTGCAATTCGACCACCTGGCGCCGGTCCGGGTGGGGTCGGAGGTGACGGCCGAGGCGGTGCTCGAAAAGGTGGAGGGCCGCCGGCTCGTCTTCACC
>DATNJD010000222.1:0-7079 GCA_035604075.1 Acidimicrobiales bacterium | reverse complement strand
CGCGGCATCCAGCAGGCCCCCCTCGAGGCGGCCCGCATCCTCCACACCGGCTACCTCGACGAAGCCATGCAGAGTCGCAAGAAGTCGGAGAGGAACCTGCGGGTGGCCCAGGCCGAGGTGGACCAGGCGGACGGCTGGGAGAAGGGCTTCTCCCTCACCAGCCTCGGTCGCTCCTATCTCACCGCCGGCCGATTCACCGAGGCCTTCGACAACTGCCGCCTGGCCCTCGACCACACCGACAACCCCATCACCCGACGCCTCGCCACCCGGACGGCGGCCGAAGCGCTCACCCATCTCGGTCGTTTCGACGAGGCCCTCGAATGGGTCGACACCCTGCGGACGATCTCGACATCCTCTCTCCAGCCCGACATCGCCGAAGGCAAGATCCGCCTGGCCCAGGCTGAGTTCCAGCAGGCACTGGATCTCTTCGACCGGGTGGGCACCCGCCAATTCGATGACGACGGATTCGAAGTGGCGAACCACATGTTCGCCGTGGAGCGGGCCCAGGCCCTGAACGGCCTCGGACGGACGAGCGAAGCCGCCGACGTCCTGCTCGAGGTACTGGTCGACCAAGGGGTGATCGATGTCCATCTCGGCTCACTGGTCGAGAACCTGCGCCGGGCCGACCGATCCCTCGACGAACTGGCCGCCGCCATCCCGCCCGGCAAGGCGCCGCAGTTCCTGGCCCAACTGCTCCATCTGACGACCGACACGGCCGACGAGGTGCTCGAGGCCTGCATCCGCCAGATGGACGACACCCGGGTGGTCCTCGCCACGGCGGCGACGCTGGCCCGTCACCTTCCCGTCGAGCGGGCCCTCGTCTGGTCGGCACGGATGCGCGACGCCGGTTTCGCCACCCAATGCCCTCTGGTGGCCATCGCCACCGGCGACGGACCGGCACCGGTCCGGGCCCTGGCCGGTGCCACCGTCTTCCGGGCCTTCGGTGACGACCGCGGCCGCGACGGATTCGTGGCGGCATGGTCGGCGGCGGAGCCGACCGAGCGACTCACGATCCGGTCCGAGGCGACGGCTCTGTGCCCAGAGCTCATCGACGTCGTCGACAGCCTCGACGCCACTGCCGCCGCCCCCGAGGCCCGAGACGTCATCGAACTCGACGATCCCCGGGTCAGCATCGTCATCGCCTGCTTCAACAAGGCGGAGCTCACCCTGGGGTGCCTCCAGAGCCTGCAGGCCACCACGGAGCCGGCTCTGTACGAGGTCATCCTCGTCGACAACGGTTCGACCGACGCCACCGTCAACCTGGCCGGTGCCCAGGGATCGCGCTTTCGTGTCGTGCGCAACGAGGAGAACACCGGCTTCGGCCCCGCCTGCAACCAGGGTGCGGCCCTGGCACGCGGCGAGTACATCCTCTTCCTCAACAACGACACCGTGCTGCTGCCGGGATGGCTGGAGCCCCTGGTGGGCGCGCTCGAGGAGGATCCGGCGCTGGCCGCCGTCCAGCCGAAGCTTCTGTACCCCGACGGGCGGCTGAACGATGCCGGGGGCCTCGTCTTCGGCGGCGGCGAGCCCTGGGTCTACGGCAAGGGGAGTCCCGAGCCCGACGCCCCCCAATTCTCGTGTCGGCGCGCCCCCGACTACGCCTCGGGAGCGTGTCTCCTCGTCCGCCGGGAGGCCTTCGCCGCCGTGGGCGGATTCGACGCACGCTACGCGCCCGCGTACTACGAGGACACCGACCTGTCCTTCGCCTTACGGGCTGCGGGCTGGAAGGTTCTCTACGAGCCGGCATCGAAAGTGGTCCATGTCGAGGGGGGCACGGCCGGCACCGACGTGGGCCACGGACTCAAGCAGTACCAAGTGGTGAACGCCGACAAGTTCGCCACCAAGTGGGCGGACGAGCTGGCCCAACGACCGGCGCTCGGATCGAACGCCGTCGAGGTCTGGGCACACCGCCCCCAGGGGGGGTTCGGTCCGGGGGAGGTCTTGGCGGTGGCCGGCGAGGACGCCGTGGACACGGCACGGGCCGAGGCCGCCGCGGCCAAGTCGGTCCTCGTCATCGATCCCTCCATGCCCGTGTTCGACCGGGCCTCGGGCGGGTTGCGGACGTTCACCATGCTGCAGTCGCTACGTGAGGCCGGCCACGCCGTCACCTTCTATGCCTTGTCCGGTAGCAGGCGCTACGCCGACGCCGTCGGTCGGCTGGGGATCGCCTGCTTCGGAGGCGACCGCAACGAAGCCACCGGTCGTGGACCCGGTTACGCCCACGCCGTCTGGCCCACACTGGATCAGCTGCTCACCGTGTGGCATTTCGATGTGATCGTGGTGAGCCCTTGGGCCACCGCCGAGCTCCTCCTCGACGAGCTTCGGCTCTACGCCCCCCACGCCACGGTGATCGTGGACACCAACGACGTCCACTTCATCCGTCTCGAGAGAGCGGCCGCCCTGGCCGCCACGCCGTCGCCCGAGGCGGTCGACACCAAGCGGCGGGAACTCGCCGTCTACCGCCGGGCCGATCGCGTCGTCTGCGTCACCGACGCCGACGCCGCCGTCGTGAGGACCGAGGTTCCCGAGGCCGACATCGTCATCGTGCCCAACGCCCATGCCGAGGTCGACACCGGTCCCGGCTTCGACGAGCGCACCGGATGTCTGTTCGTGGGCAACTTCAACCATCAACCCAACGGCGACGCCGTGCTGTGGTGGAAGCAGGAGATCGGACCCCTGCTGGCGCCGAGCCTCCCCGTCGCGGAGCTCACCGTCGTCGGCAACGACCCCCTGGGGGCCGCGGCCGAGCTCGCCGGCCCCGGGATCACCGTCGCCGGCACCGTGGCCGAGACCTTGCCGTATCTCCACCGGGCCCGGGTGTCGGTGGCACCGCTCCGATACGGCGCCGGCATGAAGGGGAAGGTGGGCGAGGCCCTGGTGGCCGGGGTTCCAGTGGTGGTGACCTCGATCGCCGCCGAGGGGATGGGGCTCGTGGACGGGGAGAACGCCCTCATCGCCGATACGGCCGAAGACTTCGCCGTGGCCGTTCATCGGCTGTTGCGCGATCCTGAGCTCTGGCAACGACTCCGCCAGGCCGGACGTGCCCACGCTCTGGCTCATTTCGGCCTCGACCGCATGCGCCGGGGAGTGGCCGACATGCTCGACGGTGTCGGACCCTCCCCGTCGCGCCCTCGTTCGGCGCTCACCACCGCTCCCTGAGCGTCCAGCCACCCATCCGCGGACGAACGGGGTCGGCTCAATAGAGTTGAACCACGGTGGACCTGAAAATCAAGGTGAGCGACGCCTCGGGAGCGGCCGTGGTTTCCGTCACCGGGGAACTCGCCGCCGAGACCGCTCCTGCTTTCGGCAAGGCCCTCGACCACCTGTCGAGCAGCGCCCGGCCGGTCATGGTGGACCTCGAGGGGGCCACCGGCATGGACGGGCTCGGGCTGAGCGTCCTCGTACAAGCCTTCCGACGGCTCCGGGACAACGACTGTGCCCTGATCGTTGTGGCCCCGCCTCCGGCCGTCCGCAAGGTCATCGACGAGAGCGGCGTCGAGGACTTCATGCCGATCTGCCGGACGATCGAAGAGGCAGCCGCCCTCATCACCGTGCTTCGTCGACGGGCCACCGACACCTACGACACCGCCTACGACTCGGCCCCGAGGCGCGCCGGCCCCGAACTCAGCTGACGATCGACGGAACAGCCCCCGGGTCAGGTCCTACCGGGCAGGGCCTTTCGCCGGCGACGTAGTAGCGCTCGAGGTTCGCTCGATGGTCTTCCATGGTGAGCGGCGGCTCGATCCCGCGCCGCAGACGGGCTACGAGGGCCGGATCGTGAGCCAGCCGGTCGATGGCGGCCGCCAGTTGTCCGGGGTCACCCTCGTCGACGAGCAGGCCGTTGCGCCCGTTCTCGACGATGTCGGGGATGCCCCCGACCCGGGTGCCCACGACCGGCAACCCGGCCGCCAGAGCCTCGAAGACGGTCTGAGGGCCGTTGTCGTCCCAGCGCGGGGGAAGAACGGCCACGTCCACCTCGGCCAGGGCCGCGGTCAGATCGGCCTGGGTAAAGGCGCCGTGGAACGTGAGCCGCGACGCATGGGCCGGCGAGAAGGTGCGGATCATGGCGTTCAGCGTCTCGACGAGCTCCGGGCCGGCACCGCCGTAGATATGGGCCTCGACCCGCTCCGGATGTTCCAGCAGACGCACGGCCTGGAGAAACGACACGATTCCCTTGCGAGGTGTGAGCGTTCCGAAGAACACCAGGCGAAGCGGGCGCTGCGCTGACGCCGGGGCCTGGACGCGTGACGCGCCGACATCACGCCAGAGCCCTTCAGCCGCCACCGAGCCGATGCGATCAACAGCCATCCGGTCGCGTCGGACGCCCTGGGCGGCGTAGATGTCGGCCACCCGATTCGACACCGCCAGCACGACGTCACACGAGTTCAATGCCTCCACCGCAGCCCGATGGCGTTCCCGGTAAAGGTCGTCGCCCAAGACGGTTCCGAGACAGTTCGAGCACGAGCGCTCGAGCGGGCCACCACAACGCTCGGCATCGGCGAAGAACAGGTCGTCACGGCTGCAGATCGGGAAGTAATTGTGAAGAGAGGTGACCACGCGGGCCCCGAATCGCGTGGCGGCGGCGATGACGTCGAAGGACAAGCCGACCAGGTTGTGGACATGGACCACATCGGGGTTCGTCTCCTTGAGCACGTGTTCGAAGGCGGCCGCACAGGTGGGGTCGAAGGCCTCGCGCAACGGGTTCCATTTGTCGTGCATGTGGGAGGGGCGGTTCTGCAGGTGGACATAGGGGATCCCGTCGATCCCCGCCACCACCGGGTCGAACGGTGGCCGGTTCTCGGCGGATCGGTCGCTGGCACAGACGACCATCGGCTTGTCGCCCGCCTGGACCTGGCACAACGCCAGATTGTGGACATAGACCACGGGGCCACAGCCCATCCATTGGGGCGGGTAGCCCCATCCCACATGCAGAATCCTCATCTCGCCGCTCCTGTCCCCAGGCGCACAGCACGGTCGCGGGGACCGTCGGCGATCTGGTTGCGAAAGACCGTCAGCGCGTGGGCCACGGCCTGGTCCATGTCGTAGTACTTGTACTCAGCCAACCGACCCGAGAACACCACCCGGCCCCGCAGCTCGGCGGCGTCCGCCGCATAGAGCTCGTACCGGCGGCGATTCTCGGATTGGGGCAGCGGGTAATACGGCTCGTTGCGACCGCGCTCATAGGACTCGGGGTATTCGTGGGTGATCGTGGTCACAACCAGGTGCTGATCGGAGAACTGCGCGTGCTCGATGATCCGCGTGTAGGCGGAACCATCGGGGAAGTTCACCACCGCGGCCGGTTGGAAACGATCGACCCCCACGGTGCTGTGCTCGAAACGCAGGCTCCGGTACGGAAGCGGACCGTGGGAGAGATCGAAGAACTCGTCGATGGGACCGGTGTAGACCATCCGGTCGTAGCTCACCGCGTCGACCACGTCACGGAAGTCGACCCCCGTCTCCACGGTGATGCCGGGCTGGTCGAGCATCCGGGCCACCAGGGCCGTGTAGCCGCCGGCAGGGATGCCCTGGTACCGGTCGTGGAAGTACCGGTCATCGTGGGACACGACCACGGGCACCCGTCCCGTCACGGACCTGTCGATCTCCTCGGGCCGGAATCCCCACTGCTTCATCGTGTAATGGAGGAAGACCTTCTCGTAGACGAACTCCCCCAGGCTGCACAGGGCCGGATCGGAGTGCTCGAGCAGGGTCAGGACAGGGATGCGGCCGCCGGCGCCCACCTCGTCGACGAGCCGGCGCTCGAGGGCGTGGGCCGCCCCCGGGAGCAGGGCGTGCAGGGTCGTCAGGTTGAACGGCAGGGGCACCGTCAGGCCGTCGATCCGACCCATCACCTTGTGGGTATACGGGAGCCAGTCGGTGAACCGGGACATGTAGGTCCAGACCCGGTCCGAGACGGTGTGGAAGATGTGTGCCCCGTAGCGGTGCACCCTCACCCCGGCCTCGTCGACCTCGTCGTAGGCATTCCCGGCAATGTGATGGCGGCGGTCCACCACGAGGACGCTCTGTCCCCGCTCGTTGGCGATCCGCTCGGCCAGGGTGGCGCCGCTCAGGCCCGCCCCGACCACCAACCAGTCGAATCGCACCGCCTCACTTCGGCATCTGCGGACATCGGGTTGAGGCCGAGGCCCCCCCGGCGGGACGCCAGTGGCCGGCCAACGCGGAGAGTAGTGGGCGTTCGTAGGCCCTCCCCGGCGGGCGGAGCCTCAAGGAGTCCCCTCCCCGGGCCGATACCTGGGTCGGGCGCCACGCTCGCAGCCCGGGCGCGCCTCGAGGTCCCATCCATCAACGAGCTCGGTCCGGAGATTAAAATTCCTGCATCGGAGTCGTGAGTGTCACCTCAGCTCAAGTCATTTGAGGGTCCGGACGTCCAGCTCGTGCTGGACCGGATCCGGCGAGAGCTAGGCCCCGACGCCAAGATCAATGGCGCCGAGAAGATCCGCGTGGGTGGGGTCCTCGGATTCTTCGCCAAGGAGCACTACCGGGTGTTGGTCGAGGCACCCGACGCCGAACCGGTCGAGTCGAGCCTCACCGCACCGGCCACCACCGACGGTGGCGACGTCTTCAGCACCATGGCCGAGGCCACCGACGATGTGAACGACGTGGGTTCGGTTCCACCCTGGTATGCCTCCCGGGCCCCCGCTCCGCCGCCACCCTTCGAAGCACCACCGCCGGCGGCAGTCCCCGTCGACGGGCTGGCGCCGGCGTCACCGGCAACCCAAGCGGCTGAGACCCCCGGGTACGCCGGCGAGAATGCGGATTCATTCGACACCGTGCTGTCCCGGGTGGCCCACACCCTCGGCGACCCCCCGGCCGATAGGGCCGGCCTCCCGGCAGACGTGGGCAACGGCCACATCAACCTGGGCAACGACCCCCTGGCCGGCCCGGGCAACGGTCACCTCGACACGGCTCCCACTGACGGCGGTTCCCCGTGGACCGGGGACGAGGCCGGTGTCCCCGCCGACATCGCCTCGCGGGCGGCCATGTTCCTGGCCGAGAGCGCCGTGGTGGCCGACAACACGGTCCCGGCCGACAACACGATCCCGGCCGACAACACGGTCCCG
>DATNJD010000221.1:0-4266 GCA_035604075.1 Acidimicrobiales bacterium | reverse complement strand
TGGGCGGCTCGTCGCCACCGCGACGCGGCGTCGGAATGTCGGCACCGGCCGGGGTGTTGGTGTCGGTGTGCTTCGGGCGCCGGAGACGGCGGCCCGCCCCCCGGAAGGCCATCGCCGAAAGGAAGGTCCGCCATGCCGGCTGTGACCGTCGACGACGTCACCCGTCTGCCCAAGTTGCCCGCGCCCGGAGGGGTCGAGCGGCTCGTCGACTCGGTGACCAGCGCGCCGAGCGGGTTCGAGGGCGAGGGGTTCCCCGTGCGGCGGGCCTTCGCCGGGGTCGATCTGGCCCGGCTCGATCCGTTCGTGCACATGGACCAGATGGGAGAGGTGGATTACGCGCCGGGTGAGCCGAAGGGGACGGCGTGGCACCCGCACCGGGGCTTCGAGACGGTGACGTACATGATCGACGGGACGTTCCAGCACCAGGACTCGGCCGGCGGCGGGGGGCTGATCACGAACGGCGACACCCAGTGGATGACGGCGGGGGCCGGGATCCTGCACATCGAGGCGCCGCCCGAGGCACTGGTGACGAGCGGGGGGCTGTTCCACGGGATCCAGCTGTGGGTGAACCTGCCGGCCGCCGACAAATGGGTGCCACCGCGGTACCAGGACATCCGGAGCAATCAGGTGGCGCTGGTGTCGTCGGCCGACGGAGGGGCGCTCGTGCGGGTGATCGCCGGCGAGGTGGGGGGTCACGGCGGTCCCGGGGCCACCCATACGCCGATGGCCATGGTGCACGCCACCGTCTCTCCGGGCGGGCGGCTGGTGCTGCCCTGGCCGCGGGAGTTCAACGCCCTCGTCTACGTGCTGGCCGGGAGCGGGAGCGCCGGATCCCGGGGTGCGCCGGTGAAGACGGGCCAGATGGTGGTCTTCGGCCCCGGTGACAGCCTGGTGGTGTCGGCCGACGACCGTCAGGACGGCCCCGCCGGGGAGCTCGACATCCTCGTCCTCGGGGGCCGGCCCATCGGGGAACCGGTGGCCGCCTACGGCCCCTTCGTGATGAACACGCGGGCCGAGATCGCCCAGGCCTTCGAGGACTACGAGCAGGGGAAGCTCGGGACCATCCCGGCCGACCACATCGGCCACTGAACCCGGTCGTCCGGGTCGGTCCGGGGTCCCCGGTGGGGGATCCGTGGCCCGACCCCCGCTTTGTGGCAAGACTGTCGCGTGTCAATGGGTCGCGGCGGCCCCGAGAACGGATGGCGGCGACCGGTCGGAGGGAGGGTGCACATGCGTACGAAGCATCTCGTCGGGGCGGTCTTGATGTGTGGGCTGGTCTCGGTGGCGACACCGTTGGCGGCGTTGGCCGCCACCAGCGGGACCGAGCACTTCACCCTGGTCTTCGGATCCCAGACCGGTTCGGGGCCGATCTTCGCCTCGGGCGTCTTCACCGCCGGGGGGACCGACTACCAGGGCCACAGCACCGACGAGGCCGTGTTCGCCGACGGGGCCTTCAAGATCCACCACGGTGGGATCAAGGGCACCTTCACGTTCGACCCCACCACCTGCATCGGCCACCAGGGCGGGAGCGGGCCGTACACGATCAACGGCGGGTACGGCGCCTACGTCCACATCAAGGCGAGCGGCACGGCCCACATCAAGGGGACCATCGAGACCGGGCGCAACACCAACGGGACGTGCAACTTCCACGACATCACCGCCTACTCGTTGATCGTGCACGCCAGCGGGCCGCTCAGCCTCTGACCGTACGGCGCGGTCAGTTCTGACCCTTACGGCGCGGTCAGTTCTGACCCTTACGGCGCGGTGCCGACCCCGCTCATGGTGACCGTGATCGTTCCCTGACCGTTGGCGGCCCCGAAGGTGTAGCGACCGGAGAACGGCCCCGATGTCGGGGGTCGGAAGGTGACGGCCTGGGTCACCGCCGTGCCCGGATCCAAGGTGATGCCCTCGGGCAGGGGCTCGGTCGCCGAGAAGACGCCCGACGGGGCCGCCGCGCGCGAGATGGTGAGGGCGATGGTGCCGCGGTTGCCGACGCGAAAGGTGAGGGTGACCGACTTCCCCACCGGGACCGATCCGAAATCTAGGACGGTCGGGGTGAGCGTCAATTGGGCTGTCCCGGTGACCGCCTCTCCCGTCAACGGTTCGGTCACCGAGCCGTGGTCGCTCGTGATAGTGATCGATTGGGTGTCCGACCCGGCCGTCGTCGGGTTGTAGGTGACCGACGCCGTGAGTGCCTGCTGCGGGTTCAGGACGGTGCCCACCGGGGGGAGGCCGGTGACGGTGAAGGGAGCGCCGGCCGACGTGACGTTGGTGATCGTCTCGGGACGGTCCCAGGAGTTGGCGACGGTGAAGGTGAGGGTCTTGCCGCCCGCCCCCGTGTCGACGACGCCGAAGGAGTCCGGTGCGGCCGAGAGGATGAGGCCGGGTGCGGTGCCGTAGCCGGTGAGGGCGAGCGTGCGCGTGCCGGCCGTGCTCGTGACGGTGATGTTGGCCACCACCGTGCCGGCCGAGCGGGGAGCGAAGGTGACGGGGATGGTGATGCTCTGGCCCGCCGCCAGGGTGCGGCGGTACCGCCGGCCGCGCACGCTGAAGGTCTGGTTCTGCTGGTCGAGGGCGGCGGTGCCGGGGACGACGGTGGATCCCTGGTAGCCAGGAGCCGAGACGGGTGCTCGCCCCGGCACCGGGTGGACGTCCACGACGCCGGCGGCCGGTGAGACACCAGTGATGGCCAGGGAGCGGTTGGCCGTCACGGTGACGGCCACGGTCTTACTGGTGCCGACCGGGACATTGCCGAAGTCGACGGGGGCCGCCTGCAGCGGCCCGTTCGACTTGGTGCCGAAGGCGAAGAGCCGGCCCGTGCGGGTGCCGACGTAGACCATGCCGTTGTAGGCGGTGGAGACCGAGTACTTGGACGCCGTGCCGATGGGTCCGGACCACAGCAAGGGCAGGGTGCCGCCGCTCGGGATGGCGCCGTAGGCGCGCAATTGGGCGCCGTCGCCCGATATGCCGCCCGAGTAGACGACCCAGACGACGGCGCTGCCGGCGGTGGTGCCGTTGCTCGTGACCGTCGGCGACCCCGATGCCTGGCCGAAGCCGCCGGCACTCATGGCGGCCTCCGTCAACTGCGGGGTGCCACTCGAGCTCACGCCGTAGCTGAGAGCCTGGAGGCCGCCCTTCCCGTCGTTCTCGGCGATGTAGATCCAGCCTCCCTCTCCGCCGTAGACGGCCGGGTGGCCCCAGACGCCGGCGAAGGGCCCGATCATCTGGAGGGGGTTGTCCCCCCCCGACGGACCCTGGTCGCGACCGCCCAGATCGTCGCGGTTCAGGAGGAACACGCGTCCGTCCTTGCCGACCTGGATGAGCAGATTCGGATCCGCACCGGCGCCGAAGTACGGCGAGGGCAGGGCGACCGGTCCGCCCGAGCCGAGGTCATCGTCGTTCTTATCGAGGGTGGGGGCATCTGCGGGCGAGAAGTAGTCGGTGGGGGTGAGCTTGCCGTCGCTGCCGACGGTGAGGGCGACGACCGATTCCGACAGCGTCGGCGGAGGAGAGGTGCCGGCCGACGGCGGTGGGGCGATGCCGTTGCCGGTGGTGACGAAGATCCGGTTGGGGCCGTCGGACACGAGGCCGGCCCCGGACTGCCAGATGCCCGACTGCGAATTGGCGTCCGTGCCATCGCCCGACTCGTCGCTCCACATGGTGGTGATGGAGTGGGTGGTGGTGGACACCCCGACCACGACGCCCCGGTAGGGGGTGTGGTCGCAGTCGCTCGAGAAGGCGGCGTAGACGACACCGCCCAGGAACAGCAGGGCCGGGCGCTGCAGTTGGTTCCAGTCGTCGAATGGCACTCCCGGTGTGTTGTCCGGTGTGCCCTGGATCTCGACGGGGAAGCCGGCGACCTCCTGGCCGGTGACGGCCGAGATGGCCTGCAGCCAGGTGTGGTTGTTCGACGCGCCCTTGCCCGACTGGAGCCTGGTCGTCAGGTAGACGGTGTCCGTGGCCGGGTCGACCACGGGAGTCGAGGTGGATCCGAGGTCGGGGGCGAGGTCAGCGCAGGAGATGGTGGAGGACCGCAGGGGCTGGCCGAACTTGCGGCTCCACTGCACCTTGCCGGTGGCGGCGTTCACGCCGTAGGCCCGGGCCTTCTCGGTGGTGACGACGAGGGTTCCCTTCACGGCCAGGGGTTGGGCGTAGATGGACCCCTTGAGCTTGGTGGCGAAGACCTGGCCGAACGACCCGGACTGGACGTCGGAGGGGGACAGGTTCGGCTCGTTCGGATCCCAGCCCGTACGGAGGTTGTCGTAG
>DATNJD010000220.1:0-16737 GCA_035604075.1 Acidimicrobiales bacterium | reverse complement strand
CCTATTTCGTCGTTCTCCGTCGTGGTTCCTTGGAGCCGTGGAAACGGGTTGCCTGCCCGTAAAGTCGCCAGGAGCCTCAATCAATGCCCAATTTCCCCAGGCCGGCACCGGAAATGCTCCTGTCGGGCCCCGCCGGTGCCGAGGAATCGCCCATGAAATTGCTCACGTAGGAGGACGTTATGTTCCAATCCCTCACCGACAACGAGGACATCGCCCAAGCCGGTTTCACCTTGATCGAGCTCATGGTCGTTCTGCTCATCATCGCCATCTTGCTGGCCATCGCCATTCCGACCTTCCTCGGGGTGACAGGCTCGGCCAATGACCGTGCCGCCCAGTCCAACCTGACCAACGGCCTCACGGAGGCGTCTGCCATCTACCAGGGCAACAGCCAGTCGTACAGCGGGATCGTGGCCGCTCTTACGTCCTCGGCGCCGGAGTTCTCGTGGGTGGCGTCGAACGTCGCGCCGACGGCAGGATCGAACCAGATCAGCGCGTACCCAGTGGACATCGCCGCCGTTGCTGACCAGCAGGGCGTGGTTCTTGCCAACCTGAGCAAGACCGGTACGTGCTGGTGGGTGGCACAGCTGGCGGCATCGCCTGTGATCTTGGCCGCCCCGGGCTTCATCGAGCACGCCGCTGGTGCTGCCGCCGGCGCTGAGATGGTCGGTGGTGTCAACATCACCACTGCCGGGACCTACTACGCCAAGTCGACGGCCAATGACGCGGCTAACTGCAAGGCGAACTACGTCGACACCGACACGTCCGGCTTCAACTGGGGCTCCAGCTACTCCACCGCCGGTACGAACACCTGACCGTAACCACTCTCGGCCTGGCATGTGCCAGGTGAGGTGAACGTCATCCTCGCGGCCCCCGCTTCGGTGGGGGCCGCGAGGCGCGTGGAGCACCGGTCGTCCCACGCCGCTGTCATGCGGTGTCGCCTCATATACGAGACATCCTCCAGGAGGACGTCATGTCCCAGTTCTCGCCGCTATACGAGCACCCCGCCCTGTGCGACGCAGGGTTCGACGACGGCGGGCCATCCGAGGCTGGATTCAGCCTGATCGAGCTGATGGTCGTGCTGCTCATCATCGCCATCTTGATGGCCATCGCCATCCCCACCTTTCTCGGCGCGACGGGATCGGCCAACGATCGTGCCGCCCAGTCCAACCTGACCAACGGCATCACCGAGGCGTCCGCCGCCTACCAGGCCAACAGCCAGTCCTTCAATGGGGTCTCCGCCGCCCTGGTGTCCTCGGCGCCGGAGTTCTCATGGTTGGCCCCGAATGTCGCAGCCGCCGCCGGATCGAACCAGATCAGCGTCTATACCGTGGACGTCGCCAACTCCGCCGATGCCAAGGGTGTCATCCTGGCGGCGATGAGCAAGAGCACCAACACGTGCTGGTGGGTCACCCAATTGGCGGCAACACCGAGCGCGGCCGGTATCGCCGGGACCGGCTTCGATACGGCGGCATCGGGCGCCGGCTTTCAGAGCGGCGCCGCCACCGCTGGCACCTTCTATGCCAAGGAGGCGGGCGCCGGAGCGAACTGCAAGGCGAACTATCCGGAGAACGCCGGCGTTTCCTTCAACTGGGGGACGAGCTACGCCAACGCCGGCAGCAACTGACCCGGCGACGGCAATGGCCTGACTCCTACAGCGGCCCGCTGTCGTGCTTGCGGCCTCTTAGGTGCTCGCGCCGGGTGCTCAGGAGCGTGAGGGCTCGGTGGACCGCCGACCTGGTCTCGGCCGGGTCGATGACGTCGTCCACGAATCCCCGGGCGGCGGCCACCCACGGGGTGAGGTACTCCTCGGCATAGACCGCCTCGAGGCGACGCAGCTCCTCGTCGGCCGCCCCGCGGTGCAGGATCTGCACCGCCCCCCGCTCGCCCATGACGGCGATCTGGGCCGACGGCCAGGCCAGGCAGATGTCGTTGCCGATGCCCTTCGAGTCCATGACGATGTAGGCGCCGCCGTAGGCCTTGCGCAGCACCAGGCACACCCGGGGCACGGTGGCCTCGGCATAGGCGAAGGCGAGCTCGGCCCCGTGACGGATCATGCCCCGCCACTCGAGGTCCTTGCCGGGCAGGAAACCGGGCGTGTCCACCAGGGTGAGGATGGGGAGGTTGAAGGCGTCGCAGAAGCGGACGAACCGGGCCCCTTTCTGTGACGCCGGGATGTCCAGCGTCCCGGCCAGGGCGCGGGGCTGATTGGCGAGCACTCCGACCGGCATTCCTCCGACGCTCGAGAGCGCCGTCACCAACTGGGGAGCCCACATGGGCCGGAGCTCGAGCAGCTCGCCGTCGTCGGCCAACGCCCCGATGACGTGGCGCACGTCGTACGAGGCGGTGTTCGAGTCCGGGACCATGTCACGGAGCTCCGGGACCGACCGCTCGGGTGGGTCGTCGCTCGGACGCGACGGTGGCGCGGCGTCGGTGTTGTCGGGAAGGTACCCGAGCACGGCGCCGATGAGATCGAGCACGTCGGAAACGTCGGGGGCGGTGAGCGCGCACAGACCGCTCGAGGTGGCGTGCACGGCCGCCCCCCCGAGGTCGTGGAGCGACACCCGGATTCCCGTGAAACCCTCGACGGCGTCGGGTCCCGAGAGATACGCGAACGCGTCCGGCGTCATTACGGCCAGATCGGCCAGTCCGAGCAGTAACGCCGGTCCCGAGATGGCCGGGCCGGTGACGCCGGCGAGAACGGGCACCCGACCCGAACAGGCCACGACCGCCGCGGCTGCCTCTCCCCATCCGTGCAGGGCCCCGACTCCTTCGGCGATGTCGGATCCCGACGACGACATGACGATGACGAGGGGGAGACGGAGGTCGTGGGCGAGTCGGGCGGCGGCGGCGATGGTGGCGCCATCGGTGCGGGTGAGCGCCCCGCGGTGATGATCGGAGATCGACTCGGCGATGACCACGTCGCGTCCGGCCAGCCGGCGGACGCCACTGCGGACGCTGCCGGGCACGTGCGACCGGATGGGAACGGTCGAGGAGCCTTCGGATCCCGTGAACGGGACCCGGGCCCGGCGGCTTTCCCCCGGTCCCGTCGGGCGAGGGCCGACGTCGGTCCCGATGACGGGGGAGCGGAGCACTAGGAGCCATCGTAGGCGGTGGGTGTGCCACGATCTGTCGTGACGAAGGAGGACACGACGATGCGTGCCTGTGTCATGCGGGACCACCGGCTCTTGGTCGACGACGTGGCCGATCCACGCCCCGAGGTCGGTCAGGTCCTCGTCCGCACCCGGGCCTGCGGCATCTGCGGCTCCGACCTCCACTTCCTGCGCCACGCCGATGCCATGGCGGCCATGACCGACGAGATGCTGCCGTCCATGGGCGAAATGGGGGGCCTGGTCACCACGCAGATCGACCTGTCGCGCGACATCATCATGGGACACGAGTTCTGCGGCGAGGTCCTCGAGACCGGCCCCGACACGGTGGGGCCGCCGGCCGGTGCCCTCGTCGTCTCTGTCCCCGTCCTCCTGGCGGGCGGGCGGGTGCAGCAGCTGGCCTACAACAACGACTATCCCGGGGGCTACGCCGAGTCGATGCTCCTGAGCGCCCCTCTCGTGCTCGAGGTCCCCAACGGTCTCGACGCCCGGAGCGCCGCGCTGACCGAGCCCCTGGCCGTCGGCCTCCATGCCGTGGCCAAGTCGGGGGCCACCGCGGCCGACGCCGCCGTGGTGGTGGGGTGCGGGCCGGTCGGATTGGCAGTGATCGCCGGCCTGCAGCTCGCCGGCGTGGAGATGATCGTCGCCGCCGACTTCTCGCCCAAGCGGCGGGCGCTGGCGCTGCAGATGGGCGCCACCGAGGCCGTCGACCCGACGAGCGAACCGGTGGTCGAGGCCTGGCGTCGACTCGACGGTCGCAGGCCCCTGGTCGCTTTCGAGGCGGTGGGAGTGCCGGGCATGCTGCAACAGCTCTTTCAGGACTTGCCGCCGGGCACGCGCATGACGGTGGTCGGTGTGTGTATGGAACCCGATCGCGTCGTCCCCTTCTTCGCCATCGCCAAGGAGTTGTCGGTGCAATTCGCGCTGGCCTACTCGACCGACGAATTCGCCGGGTCCCTGCGGGCCATCGCCGAAGGCCAGGTCGACGTGGCGCCCATGGTGACGGGTACCGTCGACCTCGACGGTGTCCCCGGCGCCTTCGACGCCCTCAGCCAACCGGACCAACAGGTGAAGATCCTGGTGGAGCCGACTTCGGCGTGACGGTGCAGCCCGGTCTCCGCCGCCTGCTCAGGCGCGCCTGGCCGTGGATCAAATATGGCGGTGGCGTCGCCCTGGGGGCGGTGGCCTTGTGGGTGGTGGCCGGTCGTCGCGGCGAGCTGGCGGGGGCGTCGAACTACCTCGCCCATCTCCGGTGGCCCTGGCTCGTCCTCGCCGCCGTGGCCGAATTGGGCTCGTACGTGGCCTTCGCCGCCGTGCAGCGCCGCCTGCTCGACGCCGGTGGCGTGACCATGCCCCTCGGCCGTCTGACCGCCGTCACCCTGGCTGCCACCGCCATCGCCAACTCCATACCGGCGGGTCCGGTCGTCTCTTCCGTCTTCGCCTTCCGGCAGTACCGCCGCTACGGGGCCGACCGCGCCCTGGCCGGATGGACACTCGTGGCCGTGTTCGTGACGGCGGCGGTGAGTCTGGCCGTCCTGGCCGGAGGCGGCCTGGCCATCGCCGGGGCCGAAGGCGCCAGCCTCGACCTCGTGGGTGTCGTGGCCGGGGTTCTGGTGGCGGCCCTGGTCCTCGGCGTCCTCTTCGTCCAGGGCCGGATCGCCGTGTGGGTGCTCACCGGTGTCATCGGTGTGAGCCGCCGCTGGCTGCGGTGGCCGAGGGGCGACGTCACTGCCCGGATCGACAGCATCGTCGCCCGGCTGACGGCCGTCGCCCTGACGGGACCCCGGATCGCCTCCGCCGCCGGCTGGGGCCTGGCCAACTGGGTCCTGGACTGTGGTTGTCTGGCGCTGTCCTTCATGGCTCTCGGGCTCGGTGTGCCGTGGAAGGGACTCCTCCTCGCCTACGGCGCCGGCCAGTTGGCCGCCAACTTGCCGATCACACCGGGAGGGCTCGGCGTCGTGGAAGGGAGCCTCACCGTGGCACTGGTGGCGTTCGGCGGAGCGGAGACGTCGACGGTGGCGGCCGTGCTCCTCTACCGGATCCTGAGCTTCTGGATCGAGCTGCCCCTGGGCTGGGGGACGTGGGCGGGAATCGTCGTGTCCGACCGCCGCCGCGGGCCTGCGCCCGAGGTGCCCACAGTGCTCCAACCGGTCGAGGTGGCGCGGTGACGGGCCGCAACGGCCGACGCATCGGCCGGCGGACCGTCCGGGGGAGCGGGTTGTCGGCCCGCATCCGCCCGATCCCGGTGGTGGCCGCCGTGGTGACGTCGCTCGTTCTGGGGCTGGCGGGATGTACGACGGCGCGCGACACCTTGGGGACGAACGCCAGCTCGTGTTTCGAAGCCCTGGCCGTCGCCGCCGACGCCGTCCATGACCAGGGGACGTTCGCCGGCGTGCACCTGCTGAAGCTCACCGCCGCCGGCACCGACCTGCGGCTGGAGGCCGAGGTGATGGCCCGTGCCGGTCCCGGTGTGCACGACATCTGTGTCGTCTCCTACCGGGGGAACTTCCGTGTCGATCAGGTGATGCGTCCCCTCGGTGCCCCACCCGCCGGCGGGCACGGCCGCTTCGCCATCGTCATCGTGTCGAAGCCGCAGAACCGCGTGATCGGCACGGTCATCCGCCAGACGCAGCCGCTGCGCTTCGGTCACCCCTTCTGAGCCGACGCCCCAAGGACTTCTGAGGCGACGCCCCTAGGACCCGGGCGTGCTCCCGGGGAGTTCGGAGCCCGGCGGTTCCGATGCCGTGCCGGGACCGCTCATGGGCGGGAGGTCGGCGCGCGGCGGCAGGGGCAGGCGGCGGCGATGACGCCGCGTCGCAGGGTGGCTCTGGCGGCGTTCGGCGCGCTCGAGTTGCCTTTCCACTTCGGCCCACGTGAGGACGGCGCTGTCGGCACCCTGCGCATCGTCGCGCGCGGCGCGGGCGAGGGCGAGCCAGGCGACGCTCCACAGGACGGGCAGGGTCGCCACCTTGGCCACCACGCCGGCCAGCTGTTGGTCGGCGACGGGGGACAGGCCGATCGCCGCGTGGACGTGGGCGAAGGCGGGGTAGAAGGGGTGTCGGGCGAAGACGTAGATGACCGACGGGAAACCGGGGACGATCGACTGCACGAACAGGTAGACGGCGAGTCCCAGGGGCGACGGCCGGCTGGCGCCGGGGATGTGGCGGAGCACCGGGCCCCAGAGGACAAGGCCGCCGAAGAGCACGCCGGCGTCGACGACGCCGCGGACGACACCCGATGACGCCTGGGCCGCGACCACGGGGGGGAACAGGGTCCCGACGGCGACGGCGGTGAAGAGGGCCACGGCCACCACCGGACGCGTGATCACCTCCAAGGTCCGGTCGAGCGGTGCCGGCTTGGTCATGGCGGCCAGGAGCGCCGACGGGACGGCCGACAGAAGCAGGGGGGCGGCGGCCAGGATGAGTATCAGCCGCTGGACGAGCAGGGCGGTGAGCGACCAGTGGGAGGCCAGGTCGGCCAGCGGCCAGGTGAGGGCCACGGCCAACGACAGGAGGCCAGCGGCCAGGTACCACCACTGGCGGCGCGTCGGTGCCGTCCCCGGTCGGTCCGGGTGGGCCACCCGGCGAGCCGCGGCCAGGTAGATCAGGCCGACGGCGGCGACGGCGAGCCAGGCGGTCAGGTGCAGGTGAAAGGCAAAGGCTCCGGTCACGGGACGGTTCCCAGCCGCCGGGGGCCGCACCGGGGCCGCCTACGCTGGCGCCGATGGTGGACCGGCTCGAGCGTCTGACGGACCTGGTGCTCGTGTTGTTGCGTGACGAACGGCCCAAACCGCTGCGCGAGATCGCGGCCGAGGTCCCCGGTTATCCGCCCGAGGGCGAAGCGCGTCGCCAGGCCTTCGAGCGCGACAAGCGGACACTGCGCGACGGCGGCGTCGAGGTGAGCGCGCTGTCCATCGACGGCCCCGAGCAGGTCGGCTACCTCATCCGACCCGAGGACTTCTACCTCCCCGACCTCGACCTGGCGCCCGACGAGCAGGCGGCGCTGAACCTTGCCGTGGCCGGCGTCCACCTCGGCGATCCTAGTGGTCGCGATGCTTTGTGGCGCCTGGGACTGCCGGCTTCGGCCGGGGTCCGACCCTTCGCCGACCTGACGGCACTACCGGCTCTGCCCGTCCTCTACGACGCCGTGCGTCACCGGGCGGCCGTGACCTTCTCCTACCGGGGCGATCCCCGTCACGTGGCCCCGGCGCTGCTGCGGTTCCGCGGTGGCTGGTGGTACCTGGTCGGCTTCGATCTCGACAAGGAGGCGCCGCGGACCTTTCGTGTCGACCGCATGGACGGCCGGCCGGCGGTGGGGGAGACGGGCTCGGCCGTGGTCCCCGACAGCTTCGACCCGGCCGCCGCCCACCCCGAGGAGACGTGGCGCATGGGAGAGGAGGAGGCCGTCCTGGTCGATGTTCTCGTCGACGCCGGACTGGCCCCCCTGGTGGTGGCCGAGGTGGGGAGCTCGACCGTGCACGAACGGCGCGACGACGGGTCGGTGGTGGTGCGGCTCGAGGTCACGAACGTCGCCATGCTCCGGTCGTGGGTCCTCGAGCTGGGCGAGCACGCCGAGGTACTCGGTCCCGCCGAGGTGCGCGACGCCGTGGTGTCGTGGCTCGAGGCCACCGCCACCGGCGCCGCCCCGGCGGCCGGCTGATGCCACAGCGCGCCGACGCCGGCTACCGGCTGCACCGGTTGCTGGCCGTCCTCACCTGGTTGGCCCGCGAGGGCCGGGCGCCGGTGTCCGAACTGGCCGGGCGCTTCGGTCTCGGTCCCGACGAACTGATCGCCGATCTCGAACTGGCCGCCTGTTGCGGGCTCCCCCCCTACACACCGGACCAGCTCATGGAGATCCTGGTGGACGACGAAGAGGTGGTGGCCGACCTCGGTCCCGAGCTCGCCCGTCCCCGCCGGCTCACTGCGGCCGAGGGCTTCGCCCTGGTGACCGCGGCGCGCGCCATCGAGGCTGTGCCCGGCACCGACCCCGACGGCGCCCTGGCCCGGGGCCTCGAGAAGCTCGAAACGGTTCTCGGCGACCGGGGCCGGCTGCGGATCGATCTGGGGGAACCGCCGTACCTGGCCGAGCTGCGCCGGGCGGTGGACGACGGCGCCCAGATCGAGCTGGGCTACTACTCGGTGTCGAGCGACGAGGAGTCGGTCCGGGTGGTCGACCCCCTGAGCGTGATCACCATCGACGGGCGCTGGTACCTCGACGGCTACTGCCACCGGGCCGGTGACAGGCGACGGTTCCGCGTCGACCGCGTGCTGTCGGTCCGTCCCACCGCTATCCATGTGGTGGCCGCCGACACCGACGCAGCGGCGGACACGACCGCCGACACGCGCCCGTCCGACGTGGCCGAGGCCGCCTTCGTGCCCGGACCCGACGCCACCGTGGCGCGGGTGGCCGTCGACGACGCCGGTGGGTGGTTGATCGACGCCTTCCCCCATCTGGACATCGACCGACTGCCTGACGGGCGCACCGTCATCACCCTGGCCGTGGCGAGCACCGTGTGGTTCGACCGGCTGTTGCTCCGACTCGGTCCCCACGCCGAGGTCCTCGACCCTCCGGAGCTGGCGGCGTCCGGGCGCAGGGCGGCCGAGCGCCTGCTCGCCCGCTACCGGAAAGAGAAATGACACGGGGTGCTGGTGACAACGGGTGCGACTGCTACCAGGTGAGCGTGACGGCACCCAGCGTCGAGGAGGCCCAGTCCCTCGGTCGGATGGTGGTGGACGGCCGACTGGCGGCGTGCGCCCAGGTTTCGGGACCCGTCACCTCGACCTACCGGTGGGAATGTGATGTCACCTCGGCCACCGAGTGGCTCTGCACCATGAAGACGACGTCGTATCGACTGGAAGCTCTCATGGCGGCCGTGCGTGACGCGCACAGCTACGCGGTCCCCGAGATCATCGCCATCCCGGTCTCCGCCGGCGACCCCGACTACCTGACGTGGATCGACAGAGAGACTCGGGCCTGACACACGGAGACTCGGGTGCCTGTCACGGACACCTGGCCTGACGCGGGAGATTCCCGGCCATCTTCCGAGCGAGGTCGATCGCCCAGTTTGGGTCCCGGGTGCGGGCCGGACGGGACACCAGCCGGTGCCCGATGGCGCCGCCCCGGGAGGCGGCGGTGCTTCGGGTGGCCAAGGTGCGGGCAGGCGGGCACGCCTACTACCTCGAGGTGGCGGGCGCCACGGGCACCGGCATCGAAGCGCCGGGGCGGTGGATGGGATCGGGGGCGCCCCCCATGGCGATGTCGGGAAGGGTCGGGGCGGACGAATTGGCGGCCGTGCTGGCGGGGGAGCATCCCCGCACCGGAGAGGTCCTCGGAACGGCCCGGTCCCAGGTCCGGGTGGCGGGCTTCGACATGACCTTCTCGGCCCCGAAGTCGGTGAGCCTGCTCCACGCGCTCGGGGACCCCGAGGTGGTTGACGCCGTGGCCGCCGGCCACGAGGAGGCCGTGCGCGCCGCCATGTCCTATGTGGAGCGGCGCGCCCTCGCCGTGCGCCGCCGGGGCCCGGCCGCCCCGGTGGCCGTGCCGACCTCCGTCGACGGCGTGGCCGCGGCCGGTTTCGTCCACCGGGTGAGCCGTGCCCTCGATCCCCATCTCCATACCCATGTCGTGGTGGCGAACGTCGGCCGCGGCCCCGAAGGCGAGTGGAGTGCTCTCGACGGGCGCGGTGTCTACGCCCACGCCTCGGCCACCGACGCGCTCTACCACGTCCATCTGCGCGATGAGCTCACCCGTCGGCTGGGCGTGTCCTGGGATCCGCCGGACCGCGGTCGGGCCGACATCGCCGGCATCGGTCCCGAGGTGCGCCGGGAGTTCTCCCGCCGGGCGGCCGAGATCGCCGCCCACCTCGCCGAGCGGGAGCTTGCGAGCGGCCGGGCGAGGACGGTGGCGGGCTTCGTCACGCGCGCCGACAAGGATCCGCTCCTCGGTGCCGATGATCTGCGGCCCGAGTGGGAGGGCCGCGCCTTGGCTGTCGGCTTCTCACCGCGCCGACTTGATGCCGTTCTCGACCGCTCCCCCCGCGCCGCGCCTCTCGGAGTCGAGAGGCACGGCGACCGCCTGGGGCTGGGCGCCGCGATGTCCGGTGTCGTGGACAACCTCCACGATGTCGTCACCCGACGCGCCGTGGTCCGGGAGTGCGGGCGCGCCGTGGCGGCCGGGGCCCCGGCGACCCGGGTCGAGGAGGCGGCCGACCGCCTGCTCGAAGAGATGCGCCCGGCGCCCGGCCACGGCGGAGATCACGACGGTCCGGGGGTGGCCGAGCGCCGGCACGAGGTCCGGTCACCGACCCTCGAGCGCGGGGACGACAGCCATCGCCGTCGGGCCGAGATCGAGCGTTCCGAGTTGTCGCTGCTGCTGTCCGGTCGGGCCATGGCGCTCGACCGGACTACCGACCGGCGTCCGGACCTCGGACCGGGCCTCGGGTAGGTCAGCGGCGGCGATGCCGCACCGTGAAGATGGATGTGCTGGTGGTCGTCCCGCCCGGGGTGGTCACCGAGATGGGTCCGCTCGTGGCCTTCTTGGGCACAGTGCAGACGATGGCGTCGGCCGTGTCGGTGATGACGGCCGTGGCGGTGCCGTTGAAGTCGACGGCCGTCGCCCCCGACAGGTCCGTTCCCGAGATCGTCACCGTGGCCCCGACGCGCCCGTGGTGACGGGTGAATGAGGTGATGGCCGGCGTTGACATCGCCGGCGCCACGGTCAGGATGACGACGTCGGTGGTCGTGCTGCCCACCGCCCAACAGGCGGACGGACTCGTACATGACACGCCGTCGACCTGCTGCACTACTCCCGGGAGTGTCCCCGGGGCCCACGTGCTGCCGCCGTCGGTGGTGACGATGGCCGCTCCCTCCGAGACCGGTCCCGCCGGTGTGGAGACGATGTTCCGTCCCACGGCCCAGCAGTCCGAGGGGTCGGCGCACGAGATACCGACGAGGGAGTCGGCCCCACTCGGTGCGCTCTGGGTCGTCCAGGTGCTGCCCCCGTCGGTGGTGACGACGATGGAGGCGGCGGGGGAGACACTCACCTCGTTGCCCACCGCCCAGCAGTCGGTGGTGCTAGGGCACGACAGGCCGGTCAACGTGGATGGGGCGGCGGTCGGGAGATCCTGCGTGCTCCAGGTGGCCCCGGCCGTGGTGGTGGCCAACATCACGCTGGACGAGCTGGGCGTGATGCCGATGATCCAACAGGCCGACGCGCTGGCACAGGCGACGGCGTCGAAGTATGAGATTCCAGTGCTGGGAACGGCCTGCGGGTGCCAGGTGGATCCTCCGTCGGCCGTGGTCACCACCGCGGGGACGTTGCCGGCCCCGGTGCCGACAGCCCAGCAGGCGGAGACGGAGGGACAGGTCACCTCGAACAACCCCCCCACCCCGGCCGGGAGGTTCTGCGCACTCCAGGTGGCACCGCCGTCGGTACTGGCAACCACGCCACCTCCCCCCTGGCTCGACCGTCCGACGGCCCAGCAGTCAGTGGCGGTGGGACAGCTGACCGCATCGAGGGGGCCGATGCCGGCCGGAAGGCCGGGCATGGTCCAGGTGGTCCCGGAGTCACCGGTGCGGGTCATCGCGCCGACACCCGCCGCCGATCCTGCCGCGGCGCAGACCGATGGGCCGGCACAGGCGACGCCTGACAGGCCGACCAATCCGGAGGGAACGGTCTGGCTCTGCCAGGTGCTACCCCCCTCGGTGGTGGCGACGATTGCGCCACCGTTCGGACCCTGTCCGGTGGTCCAGCAATCCGACGCCGTCGGACAGTCGATGCCGATGAGGTTGAGCGACGTGACGGGAAGGGCCTGGGTACTCCACGAGCTCCCCCCGTCCGCGGTGGCGATGACGCTCCGGTTGTCACTGGCGATCCAACACGACGACGCGGTGGCGCAGGAGATGGCGCGCAGATCCCCGGTCCCCACCGGAAGACTCTGAGTGGTCCAGGTGCTGCCTCCGTCGGACGTGGTGGCGACGGACGAACCGTTCGTGTTCAGGACAGCCCAGCATTCCGTCGTCGTCGGGCACGAGATGCCGGTGGGGCTGTTGCTTCCACTCGGGGCCGTCTGGCTGGTCCACAGCGCTCCACCGTCGGTGGTGGCGAGAACTTCCGCTTGGCTGACGTTCTTTTCCTGCGCGGTGGCGAAGCAGACCGAGGTGGAGGGGCACGAGACGTCGCTGACGGAGAAGAGCCCGGCCGGCAGGGTCTGGCTCGTCCATGTCGTGCCGCCGTCCGTGGTGGCGATCATGTCGGAACCACCGACCGAAGAACCGACAGCCCAGCAGTTCGAGGTGGTGGGGCAGTCGATGGCGAGGAGATATGCGATCCCCGGCGGAATGGCTTGGGGGACCCATGAGCTTCCCCCGTCGGCGCTGGCGATCACGACCACGGCGCCGTCGCCGGCCAGGCTCGTGGCCCAGCAGTGGAGAGCGGTCGGGCACGAGACGGCGGTCAACGGCGGCACGCCGGCAGAAAGACTCTGACGGGTCCAGGTGCTTCCGCCGTCGGTGGTGGACAGCACCAGGCCCAGCCCGACCGAGTTCTCGCCCACGGCGACGCAGTCCGACGGGGTCGGGCACGAGACGCCGGTCACCGACGACACGGCCGGCGGATACTGCGTCTGGATCGTCCAGCCGGCGGACGTCTGAGCCCCGGCCGGGCCGCCGTCCACCATCGGGGCGGTCAGCGCCAGGCCCACAACGAGAATGAGTGAGAAGACGGCTGTGACAGCGCTGCGGAACATGGGAACCCCGGCCCGAATCCTACGGGGCGTGACAACACCGTCACATCGGCAGATATGAGGAGATCTCGGCTCAGAGTTCGGGTGCGCCGATGGGCCCGGCGTCCTCGTAGCCCTGGCGGATCCCCTGGCCGGCGCGGCGGGTGAGCTGTTCGGGCTCGTACAGCATCCAGTAGGCGTTGCGGGCGTGCTTGCGGGTCCGGTTCTCACAGACGACGGCCAGCTTGGCCGGATCCTCCTCTTCGTTCTCGTGGACGAAGACTTCGAGGACGTGGGTGTTGGTGAGGAGCTGGGCCAGCATGATCCCCTGGGAGGCCTCGTGCGCGCAGACCTGGTCGATGGCGGCCCGGCCGGGCATGGCAAGGGCCACCACGATGGCGCAGCCCTCTTCCTCGATCAGCTTCTTGCACGCCACCCCGAGGTCTTTGAAGCCGGGGACGGTCCGCTGCCGGATCTCGAAGCGGTCGCCGTAGAGGGGGCACTGCTTCAATTCGTCGACGGCGACGGCACCCATGTCGTAGCGGGCGAACATCGTGTCGGCCACACCGATTCGGTCCACGCGATGATTGTGCCATGGCCGACGTCACCCTGCGGACGGCGGGCGCCGAGGACGCAGCCGACGTAACCGAGATCTACCTGGCCACCCGCCGGCAGATGCCCTATCTGCCCGTCCTCCACACCGACGAAGACACGGCCGGGCACTTCGCCGGCGTCGTCCAGCGGTCGCATGTCGAGCTGGCCGTGCGGGACGGCACCACCGTCGGCTTCGCCGCCGTGAAGGGGTCGTGGCTCGAGCACCTGCACGTCCGTCCCGGCGCCCAGAGCGCGGGGGTGGGCGGTCTGCTCATCCAGTGGGTGAAGCAGTTCCTCCCGAGCGGTGTCGATCTGTGGGTCTTCCAGGAGAACACCCGGGCGCGCGCCTTCTACGCGTCGCACGGACTGCGCGTCGTCACCCTCACCGACGGGGCCGACAACGAGGAACACCGACCCGACGCCCACATGCGGTGGGATCCAGCCTGACGAACACAGCGCCGGCTACGACCCGGTGATCCGGCCGTGATCGCGGCAGCGGGCGTTGTATCCGGCCGGTGTCACCGCCACCGTCATCCGTCGGCCGCAGAGGGGACAGAACCGGGGCGGATCGAGCTCGCGACCACACCCGGCGCAGATCGACGCCGGCTTCCCGCACCCCGAGCAGAACGCGTCGGTCACCGTCTCGTCCGGCGTTCGATCGACAACGCGCCGAGCGGCGTGCCGGCTCAGAGGGCGCCGGTGATCGCACCCACCGGCATGCGCAAGTCGTCGAGCATCGCCAAGTCCTCGTCGGTCGACCGGCCGAGCGTGGTGAGGTAGTTGCCGACGATGAGCGCGTTGATACCCGACGTCATGCCCATGGCCTGCAGATCGCGCAGCGTCACCTCGCGTCCCCCGGCGTAGCGGAGGATGACCCCGGGCAGGGCCAGGCGGAAGAGGGCGATCCAGCGGATGGCCTCCCAGGCACCGACGACGGGGCGCTCCGAGAAGGGCGTCCCCGGCCGGGGGTTCAGGAAATTGACGGGCACCTCGGTGGGGCCGAGGGCGCGCAGCTGCAGGAGCAGCTCGATCCTCTGGGCGTCGCTCTCGCCCATGCCGACGAGGGCCCCGCAGCAGAGCTCCATGCCGTGGGCGAGGACCCGCCGGCAGGTCTCGGCCCGTTCCTCCCAGCTGTGGGTGGTGACCACCCGGGGGAAGAAGGAGCGGGCCGTCTCCAGATTGTGGTTGTAGCGGTGGACGCCACCACCGGCCAGCTGCCGGGCCTGGTCGTCGGTCAGGATGCCGGCCGAGACGGCCACGTTCAGGCCGGTGCTCTGCCGGACGAGGGGGACGAGCTCGAGGATCCGGTCGAGGGTCCTCGCGTCGGGGCCGCGGACGGCGAGGACCAGGCAGAACTCCGTGGCCCCCACCGCGGCGACCTCGGCCGCGGCGGCGAGGACCTCGTCGGTGTCGAGGAAGGGCGTCGCCTTCACCGGGGTGTCGAAGCGCGACGACTGCGCGCAGAAGTGGCAGTCCTCGGGACAGCCCCCGGTCTTGGCCGAGAGGATCCCCTCGACCTCCACCGTCGGTCCGCACCAGGCCAGCCGGACCTCGTGGGCCACCGAGGCCAGTGCCGTCACCGACTCGTCGGGCACGACGGCTAACGCGGCCAATTCCCCCGGCTCGAGCGGGCGGTGCTCGTCGAGAAGGGCACCGGCGGCGGCGGCGATCAGTTGCCGGGCGGCCGGGGCGGTCGGCCGCGCGGGCAGCACCACCGGACAGGCCTCGACGGGCGCCCGCAGGGAGACGGTGCTACGCGTGGGGGTCACAGTGGCGTCGCCGGGCATCGGCACACGGTAGCGGGCGTCCGCGAAGAGGAGGAAGTCGCCATGGGTTGGGATTTCGAGACGGAACCGGAGTACGCGGCCAAGCTGGACTGGGCCCGGGCCTTCGTCGACGAGGAGGTCCTTCCCTTGGAGACCCTGGACCTGGGCACGGCCGGCCTGGCGACCGCCCTTCGACCCCTGCAGGCCGAGGTGAAGGCCCAGGGAATGTGGGCGGCCCACCTGCCGCCGTCGCTCGGCGGCATGGGTTTCGGCCAGGTGAAGCTGGGCCTGCTGCACGAGATCCTGGGCCGCTCGTTCCTCGGTCCCCTCGTCTTCGGCAACAACGCGCCCGACTCGGGCAACGCCGAGCTGCTCGCCATCGGCATGGAGCAGTCGGGGCGTGACGACCATCGCAGCCGCTGGTTGGAGCCGCTGCTGGCGGGGACGATGCGCTCGGCGTTTTCCATGACCGAGCCCGGGGCGGGAGCCGATCCCACCCTGATCCGGACCTCGGCCATGCGCGACGGCGACCAGTGGGTGATCAACGGCCACAAGTGGTTCACCTCGAACGGCTCGGTGGCCGACTTCCTGATCGTCATGTGCGTCACCAACCCCGACGTCCATCCCTATCAGGGCTGCTCCATGATCCTCGTCCCCACCGGCACCGAGGGTGTCGACATCGTCCGCGACGTCCCCACCATGGAGGACCCCTTCCCCCACTACGGGAAGATCGGGGCCCACTCCGAGATCGCCTACCGCGACGTCCGGGTGCCGGCCGACAACCTGATCGGCAATGAGGGCGAGGGTTTCAAGCTGGCTCAGATGCGGCTCGGGCCGGGCCGGATCCACCACTGCATGCGCTGGTTGGGCCAATCGCAGCGGGCCTTCGACATGCTGTGCGAGAGAGCCGTCTCGCGTTATCTGCACGGATCCCTGCTGGCCGAGAAGCAGACGATCCAGAACTGGGTGGCCGACTCCATGGCCGAGATGACCGCAGCTCGGCTGATGACGCTGCAGGCGGCCTGGAAGATGGACCGCGACGGGCCGGCGGCGGCGCGCGTCGAGATCGCCATGATCAAGTACTACGGGGCGACCGTCCTCTACAACGTGATCGACCGGGCCATCCAGGCCCACGGCTCGCTCGGTTTCTCGACCGACCTGCCGCTCGAGTACATGTATCGTGCGGCGCGCGCGGCGCGGATCTATGACGGGCCCGACGAGGTCCACAAGGTGACGGTGGCCCGGCAGGTGCTGAAGCGCTACGCACCGGTGGACGTCCCCACCGAGCACGTCCCCACCCGGCGCGAGGCGGCCCAGAAGAAGTTCGCCGACCTCCTCGCCGAGGTGAGCGGCAACGACTGAACCGTGTCCACCTCGTGACGTCCATGGGGAGGTCCATGCGGAGAGCCGTGGTGATCGTGGCGGTGCTGGCCGTCGCCACCTCGGCCTGCACGTCGGCCAAGAACTCGAGCGCCACGTCGACAACGGGGCAACCGTCGACGACGAGCACGACACCGTCGACGACGAGCACGACACAGGCGGCCGCCGA
>DATNJD010000219.1:0-4483 GCA_035604075.1 Acidimicrobiales bacterium | reverse complement strand
GGGCACGGGCGACCTGGCCCGGCGCAAGCTCCTGCCCGGCCTCTTCCATCTGTCGCGGGCGGGGCTGCTCCCCGAGTGCCGGATCGTGGCCACCTCCTTGGACGACCTCGACGATGCCCAGTACCAGGGGCTGGCCCGGGCCGCCTGCGACGAGTTCGCCCGCGGCGTCGTCACCGACGAGCACTGGCACCGATTCGGCGAGCGCATCAGCTTCGTCTCGGGGTCGGGCGGGCCCACGGCCTTGGCCCGGGCCGTCGAACAGGCCGAATCCACCCTGAGCGGTGAGCCCCGACGGTTGCACTACCTGAGCATCCCCCCCCACGCCGCCGACGAGGTGGTGACGACGCTCGGCCGGGCCGAACTGACCGAACGCGCCCGCATCATCATGGAGAAGCCCTTCGGCACAGACCTGCCCTCGGCCCGGCGTCTGAACGCCGTCGTCCAGGACGTCTTCGACGACGACCAGGTCTTCCGCATCGACCACTTCCTGGGCAAGGAGGCGGCCCAGAACATCCTGGCCTTCCGGTTCGCCAACGGCCTCTTCGAGCCCATCTGGAACCGCGAGCACATCGACCACATCCAGATCGACGTCCCCGAGACCCTGTCGGTGGGGACACGGGCCCCCTTCTACGAGCAGACGGGGGCCTTCCGGGACATGGTGGTCACCCACCTCTTCCAGATCCTCGCCTTCGTGGCCATGGAGCCGCCCACCGCGCTCGAGCCCCGGGCCATCAACGAGGAGAAGAACAAGGTCTTCCGCTCCATGCAGCCCATCGACACCTCGCAGGTCGTCCGGGGCCAGTATGAGGGCTACTGCTGGAGCGACGGCGTGGCGCCCGGGTCCGACACCGAGACCTTCGTGGCGCTGCGCTGCGAGATCGACAACTGGCGTTGGGCCGGCGTCCCGTTCTACCTGCGCACGGGCAAGCAGATGGCCGAGGGGGCCCGCATCGTCTCCATCGCCTTCCGCGAGCCGCCCAAGTCGATGTTCCCTCCCGGATCAGGAGTGGGGGCACAGGGCCCCGACCACCTGACCTTCGACCTGGCCGACGCGTCGAAACTGTCGCTTTCCTTCTACGGCAAGCAGCCCGGCCCCGGGATGAAGCTGGACAAGCTGAGTCTGCAATTCGCCCTGCACGAGACCGACCACGCCGACTTCGTCCTCGAGGCCTACGAACGGCTGATCCACGACGCCATGAGCGGCGATCAGACCCTGTTCACCAACGCCGAAGGCATCGAGCGGTTGTGGGAGCTGTCGGCGCCGTTGCTCGAGAACCCTCCCGACGTCCAGCTCTACCGCGTCGGCTCCTGGGGGCCGCGGGCCATCGCCGACCTGATCGCCCCCCGCACCTGGCGCCTGCCCTTCGAACGGGGATGGCGCCAGCACCGCTGACGCCGAGACCGGTCACGCCGGCGCGGCGGCGCCCTCAGCTCAGTCGAGATCGCCCGCCGCGTCCCCGCACACCGTCTCCACCATCAGCCGGCTGACCACGTAGGGGTCCATGTTGGCGTTGGGCCGGCGGTCTTCGAGCCAACCCTTCTTGTCCTTGGCCGTCCCCCACGGGATCCGCACCGAGGCGCCTCGGTCGGAGGTGCCATAGCTGAACTGCGACCAGTGGGCCGTCTCATGGGCCCCGGTCAACCGCTCGGTGATCCCGATGCCGTAGTTCTCGACGTGCTCGTCCACGTTCTTCCCGAGCGCCTCGCAGCCGGCGATGATCGCGTCCCAGCCGCCGTCGGCCCGCATGGCCTTGGTCGAGAAGTTGGTGTGGGCCCCGGCGCCGTTCCAGTCGCCGAGCACGGGCTTCGGCTCGAGCGTGGCGAAGACGCCGAAGTCCTCGGCGATCCGGAAGAGCAGCCACCGCGCCACCCAGAGCTGGTCACCCACCTCGGGCGGGGGCAGGATGCCGATCTGGAACTCCCACTGCCCCATCATCACCTCGGCGTTGGTGCCCTCGATGCCCAGCCCCGCCTTCATACACGCCACCGTATGGCGCTCCACGATGGCGCGGCCGGGCATCTTGTCGCCGCCGACCCCGCAGTAATACGGCCCCTGCGGGGCAGGGAAACCCTGGGCGGGCCAGCCCATGGGCCGACCGGCCTCCAAGAAGGTGTACTCCTGCTCGATGCCGAACCAGGGCTCCTGGTCGGCGTACTTCTCGGCCGCCGCCGCGCAGGCCGCCCGGGTGTTGCTCGGATGGGGCGTGAAGTCGGTCAGCAGCACCTCGCACATCACCAGCTTGTCGCCCGGCTCGCGCAGGGGGTCGGGGCAGCTGAAGACGGGCCGCAGCACGCAGTCCGAATCGTCGCCGCTCGCCTGGTTGGTGCTCGAACCGTCGAAACCCCAGATGCCCGGTTCCTTCCCGTCGGCCACGATGCGGGTCTTGCTCCGCAGCAGCGGAGACGGCGCGGTCCCGTCGATCCAGATGTACTCGGCCTGGTAGCTCATGGCACAACCCTTTCAGCCCTCTGTGACGTGCGCGTTTCGGCGTCGTGAACGCCCGGTGACGGCTGAGCCTGGTCACGTCGGGGACCGGGCGACGGCGCCGGTCAGGAAGGCCCCGTCAGGAAGAATCGGTCAGCTGGTGGCGGTCAGGAGGCGCCGGCCACCTCGTCGAAGGCCGCCTCGGTGACGTGCAGGACCCGGTCCACGTCGTCCTCGTCCATGGCCCCGGACACAAACCAGTTGTGCCGGGGGTGGAGATAGACGCCCCCGAGGATGCAACGCTGCGCGAAGAGGTCGGCCCGCGAGAAATCGTCATCGCCGGCGAAGGTGAGAAACGGCATCTGGACGGGCCCGGACAGGCTGACCGTGAGGCCGGCGGCGGCCGCCTGTTCGGCCAGGCCGTGGCGGAGCATGCTTCCGGTCTTGACCGTCCGTCCCACCGTGTCCTCTTCCCCGAGCACCTCCAGCGTGGCCAGCGAGGCGGCCATGGAGACGGCCGCGAACCAGAACGAGCCCGTCGTATAGATCTTCCGCAGCGCCCCGGCCAGGGACTCCCGGCCGAGCACCGCACCGAGCGCATAGCCGTTGGCGATGGCCTTGCTCCACGCACTCAGGTCCGGCTCGACGCCGATCGGCTCCCACGAGCTCCCGTGGTGGAGCCGCAACCCGCAGCGGACGTCGTCCAGGATCAGCACCGCCCCGGTCCGGTCGCACGCCGAACGCAGCCCGGTGGCGAAGGCGGGGTCGGGCAGCTCCAGGTCGACATTGATGTCGTGGCGGATGGGACTGACCACGATCCCGGCCAGGTCGTCGCCGGCCTCGGCCACGGCCGCCTCCACCGAGGCCGGGTCGTTGTAGCGGTAGGACAGCAGATGGGCCCGGTCCTCGGCCAGCACCCCGCCCGGTCCCGGCGTGCACCACGGTGCCGCCCCGTGATAGGCGCCCGTGGCCACCAATATCTTCCGCTTCCCGGTGGCGGCCCGGGCGATGGTGAGGCACTGGGTGGTGGCGTCGGTCCCGTTCTTCGAGAAGACGGCCCAGTCGGCGTGGTCGACGGTGGCCGTCAAGGCCTCGGCCAGCTCCACCATCCGGGGTGACGGACCGTTCTGGCAGTCCCCCTCGGCCGCCTGCCGGGCAGCCGCCTCGTCCACCTTGGCGTGCCGGTGGCCGAGCAGCACAGGGCCGTAGCTGCACATCAGGTCGATGTACTCGTTGCCGTCGACGTCCCAGACGTGGCATCCGAGGCCGTGACTCATGAACTGGGGGTAGCCCCGGGGGAGCGACGCCACGTTCTGGTGGCCGTAGAGACCTCCGGGGATCACCTTGGCCGCCCGCGCCCGCCACCCGGCATCGGTGGCCAAGCGGTCGGAGACGTTCTCACCCATCCGGGCCAGGTTATCTACCCCTATCGGTCGAGGACGGTCCGTTTGATCGTCTCGACGGCCGGTGACCTGCCGTCGAGTGGTCGCCTCGTGACCTTCGGCCCTGGTGAGACCGTCTTCCACAGCGCCACGATGAGGTGAGGACCGGGAGAGTAGTAGCGCAGGCGGCGGTTCGTAACGAAGGATCTGGAGAAACGACATGAAGGACGCCAAGGGCCTCGTCGGCGTGGCTGTCGTCGTGTCTCTGATCGTGACCCTGGCGGCGGTGACCGCGGTGCCCTCCACGGCTGCGGCCGCCGGCGGTGGCGTCCGCCCCGCCATTCAGATCACGGGGCCGTATCACGTCGTCCGATCAGGCGGTGCGGAGGCCTACATGAACGTCAACGACGACGCCACGTGGGACCAGCAGTGGGTGTACGGCGGGGGATCAACGGATACCGGCTACTGGCTCCACCGAGGGACCACCATCGCCCTGGCCGTGACCTCCGATTACGACGACGGCTGTCTCTACCTGGGCAGGGTCGGGCGATTCGGCATCGGCAACAAGAACAAGCCCGGGATCTACAACTGCCTGAGCCAACAGGGCGAGATCAGCTCGTGGTACGCGTGCAACTCGCGGCCCGGCGGGTGCTACAACCGGGCCCCGGGGAGGATC
>DATNJD010000218.1:0-2979 GCA_035604075.1 Acidimicrobiales bacterium | reverse complement strand
GGCGGCATCGCCCAGATTGGGGTGATGGGAGAGGACGGCAGTGAGGAGATGCTGACCTTCTCCGAGCACCTGGCCTGCACCTACGACGACCTCTCCTTCGAGGAGCCCGAGCCGCGCAACTTCTCCTTCAACTCGCCCTACGGGGCCTGCCCCACCTGCGACGGTCTGGGGACGCAGTTCGAGGTGGACCCCGAGCTGGTGGTGCCCGATCCGACGAAGACGCTGGCGGGCGGGGCCGTCGTGCCCTGGGCCGGCGGTCGCAGCCGCTGGTTCGAGCGGATGCTCGAGGCGGTGGCGTCGGAACAGGGCTTCTCCACCAAGACGCGCTGGGACAAGCTGCGGAAGTCGGACATCAAGGTCATCCTCTACGGCACCGGGGCCAAGCAGGTGCAACTCAAGTACCGGAACCGCCAGGGCCGTCAGCGCTCCTTCGTCACCCACTACGAGGGCGTGATCCCGTGGCTGCAGCGACGGCACGCCGAATCCGACTCCGAGGGGATGCGGGAGTGGATCGAGACCTTCATGCGCGAGGTGCCCTGCGCGGCGTGCGGCGGGGCCCGGCTCAAGCCCGAGTCCCTGGCCGTGACCATCGGTGACCGGTCCATCCACGAGCTCTGCAGCCTGTCCATCACGGCCGCCACGGCCGAGGTCGATGCGCTCCAACTGACCGAACGCGAGCACCTGATCGCCGACCGGGTGCTGCGCGAGGTGCAGGCGCGGCTGCGGTTCCTGCTCGACGTCGGTCTCGACTATCTGTCGCTGACCCGGGGGACGGCCACCTTGTCGGGGGGCGAGGCCCAGCGGATCCGGTTGGCCAGCCAGATCGGCTCGGGACTGGTCGGTGTGCTCTACGTCCTCGACGAGCCCTCCATCGGCCTGCACCAGCGCGACAACAAGCGGCTGCTCGAGACGCTCGTCCGGCTGCGCGACCTGGGCAACACGGTGATCGTGGTGGAGCACGACGAGGAGACGATCCTGTCGGCCGACCACGTCGTCGACATCGGACCGGGGGCGGGCGAGCACGGCGGCGCCATCGTCTACAGCGGTGAGGTCCCCGGGCTCCTGCGGGCCGAGGACTCGATCACGGGCCGCTATCTGGTGGGGGAGCGGTCCATTCCCGTGCCGGCCCGGCGCCGATCGGGCTCGGGCGAGCAGATTGTCGTCCGCGGGGCCCGTGAGCACAACCTGCACGGCATCGACGTGGCCTTCCCCCTCGGCTGCCTGGTGGCCGTCACCGGGGTGTCGGGCTCGGGAAAGTCGACGTTGGTGAACGACATCCTGTTGGCCTCGCTGCTGACCCAGGTCCACCGGGCCCGGACCACGCCGGGACTGCACCGGACGATCGACGGGGTGAAGGCCGTCGACAAGGTGGTGGCCATCGACCAGTCGCCCATCGGCCGGACGCCGCGGTCGAACGCGGCGACCTACACCGGGCTCTTCGACCACGTCCGGAAGCTCTTCAGCCAGACCTCGGAGGCGAAGGTCCGCGGCTACCTGCCCGGTCGCTTCTCCTTCAACGTCCGCGGCGGCCGCTGCGAGGGGTGTGCCGGCGACGGCACGATCAAGATCGAGATGCACTTCCTGCCCGACGTCTACGTGCCCTGCGAGGTCTGCGGCGGGGCGCGCTACAACCGGGAGACCCTCGAGGTGATGTTCAAGGGCAAGACCATCGCCGACGTCCTCGACATGTCCTGCGAGGAGGCACTGGGATTCTTCGCCAACCAACCGACGATCGCCCGGCACCTGCAGACGCTGGTCGACGTCGGTCTGGGCTACATCCGTCTCGGCCAACCGGCCCCCACCCTGTCGGGGGGTGAGGCCCAGCGGGTGAAGCTCTCGTCCGAGCTGTCACGGCGTTCGACCGGGCACACCCTCTACGTCCTCGACGAGCCCACCACGGGGCTGCACTTTGAGGACGTCCGGAAGTTGCTCGAGGTGCTGTCGCGGCTGGTCGACCAGGGCAACACGGTGATCGTCATCGAGCACAACCTCGACGTCATCAAGACGGCCGACTGGATCGTCGACCTCGGACCCGAGGGGGGAGAGCGCGGCGGCTACGTCGTGGCCGAGGGCACCCCCGAGGAGGTGGCCGATGTCGCCGACAGCTACACGGGGGAGGTCCTGATCCCGGTGCTCGCCCGCGGCGGCCGGCCGGTCACGGGGCGGCCGGTCACGGGCCGGCGTCCGTCCCGGGCCCGCTCGGCGCGCACGGCCCGGACGAACGGGTCGGCGCCCCCCAGCCGTGTGCCCACCACCAAGGTGCCGCGGGCCAAGGTGTCCCCGGTGAAGGCGCCGTCGGCCAAGGTGCCACCGGCCAAGGTGCCCCGGGCGAAGGTGCCGGCCAAGGCCCTCAAGACGAGGAAGGTGTCGGCGGCGGCGAAGGTGGCGAAACGATCGAAGGCGACGACAGGACGATCAGGACGCGGCTGAGGAGTCTGTTGGCGTGACGGAGATCCCTCAGACGGTGGGAGCCGGAGCCAGAACCGTGTAGCTGCCGACGTAGGTCGGGCCACCGTGCGACAGCACGTCGGCGATGATCGTGGACGTCATGGGCGCACACGAGACTCCGAAGAACAGCGCACCGGCGGTCCCGGTGTCGGTGATCGGGACCGTGACGGGTGAACTCGCCGGCACCACGCCGGCGGCCGTCAGCCAGACCGCCCCACGGACGCAGCTGGAGGCCAGCTGGGCGTCGCTGATCACCACGGAGCCCTCGGCGTAGACGGGGTTCGTCTCGACGATGAAGTCGGCGTAGACGTCGGAGTCCCCGCTGGTGGACGTGTCACCGGTCTCCACCTCGGGGTCGGGGATGGCGAACGTGCCCGGGGGAGTGGCCACGTCCGGGTACACCACCAGATCGGTCAGGGCGGTGAGGAAGGGCGCCACCGTCATGCTGGCCTCGACGGTGTTGTCGCCGGGGGCGCACAGGTTGCCGTCGGGATTGACCACGAACACCGTGGCGTTGCCGTCGTCGTCGAG
>DATNJD010000217.1:0-2117 GCA_035604075.1 Acidimicrobiales bacterium | reverse complement strand
GCGGCGGCCGCGTCGGCCGCCAGCCACGTGCGATAACCGCCGTCGAGGTTTCGTGCCTCAAATCCGAACTCATGGGCGAGCGCCGTCGCGGTGTGGCCCCGGTGGCCCACCTCGCAGTAGATGACTAGGCGTCCGGGTCCCGTCCGAATCTTCTCCCGCAGTACATCGACCGGGACGTTGCGCGCCCCCGGGATCGCGCCGTTGGCGTACTCCTTTTCCGTCCTCACATCGAGCAGCGTCCACCCTGCGGAGATCAGTGGGTCCAGCTCGTCGTAGGAGACAAGTTCACAGGCCCCTGACCGGACGTTTTCGGCCATGTAGCCGAGCATGTTGACCGGGTCCTTGGCCGACGAGAAGGGCGGTGCGTAGGCGAGTTCAAGATCAGCCAGCCGCTCGGCCGACACGCCACCCTCGATGGCGGTGGCGAGCACGTCGATCCGCTTGTCGACACCGGCCCGCCCCACCGCCTGCGCGCCGAGGATGGCCCCGTCGTCGGGGTCGAAGAGGAGCTTCAAGGCCATCGGCTCGGCCCCCGGGTAGTAGCCGGCGTGGTGCAGCGGGTGCGAGTGCAGCGCCCGGTACGGTCGTCCCGCCTCCCGGAGCCGTTTCTCGTTCCACCCTGTCGCCGCCGCCGTCAGGCCGAAGACCTTGACGATCGCGGTGCCGAGTGAGCGGGTTGGGCGCGGCATCAGCCCGCCGATGTCGTCGGCGACCCGGCGGCCTTGCCGGTTGGCCACGTTCGCCAGCGCGATCAGCGTCGGCGCCCCGCCCACCCAGTCCTGCTTCTCCACGGCGTCGCCCACGGCGTAGATGTCTGGGTCGCTTGTCCGGTTTCGCTCGTCGACCGAAATGCCGCCATGCGGTCCGATCGCGAGACCGGCCAGCTCGGCCAGCCTGGTGTCGGGGCGGATGCCCACCGATCCGACCACGAGCTCACCGTCGAGTTCGCGCCCGTCGGCCAGGCGTACTCCGGCGTCGGTCACCTCCGCGACCGCCGCACCGGTCACCACCTCGACGCCGTTGGCCTCGAGCTCGGCCGCCACCAGGACCGCCATTTCTGGGTCGAGAGGGGCGAGCACCTGGTCCATGGCCTCGACGACCGTCACGACGATGTCCTGGCGCGAGAGGTTCTCGGCGGTCTCGAGGCCGATGAAGCCCGCTCCGATGACGACGGCCGTCCTCGGTGTCCCGCGCACATCGGAGGCGAGGGCCTCGGCATCCTCGACCGTACGCAGGACCCTGACCCTTCCGAAACCGGGGATCGGAGGCCGCACCGGCACCGCGCCCGGACTCAGGATGAGCTTGTCGTATCGAAGGGTTCCGGTCGCCCGGCCGGTCGTCGACACGAACGACACCTCGTGGTGACCGGTGTCGATACCGACGACCTCGGTGCCGACACGGACGTCCAAACGGAACCGCGCATGAAGGCTCGCCGGGGTCTGGAGGAGCAGATCGTCCTCTTCCTCGATCACCCCGCCGACGAAGTACGGCAGGCCGCAATTCGCGTACGAAACGTGGCCGGAGCGCTCCAGAACGGTGATGACCGCACGCTCGTCGAGGCGTCGCAGCCGCGTCGCTGCGGACATCCCGCCGGCGACCCCGCCGACGACGACCACGCGTATCGGTTCGCTGGCTCGATCGACGCCCTCGCTGTGCTCGGCGCGTTCAGGTGAAGATGATCTCACCACCGGCGGCCTTCTCGTAGAACTCACCCACGGTGATGATGTCCTTCACCTGGTCGATGAAGTCGTCTTTGGTGAAACCGAACAGGTCGACTGACGCCTTGCAGGCGTAGATCCCGCAACCGGTGTCGGCGATCATCTCCATGAACTCGGGGATCCCGGGGATGTCGTTGGCATCCATCTTCTTCTGGATCATGTGCGTGGCGATCGCCGACATCCCCGGGAGCACCCCGAGCAGGCTGGCCATGTGCATGCCCGGGTTCCCGACCGCCGCCACCTTGATGTGGTCCAGCCGTCGGCGATGGATGGCGTCGAGACCGAAGAAGGTGAAGAACAGGTTGGCCTCGATCCCCTCGGCTCTCGCGCCATTTGCCATGATCAAGCCCGGATACACACCCTCCAGGGAGCCCTTGGACACGATGATCGACACCTTCT
>DATNJD010000216.1:0-9264 GCA_035604075.1 Acidimicrobiales bacterium | reverse complement strand
TCGGCCCGTCCCCGGCGACGCCGCCGGCCCGGCCGGAGGTCCGCTCATCGGGTCACCGGGCTCAACCGCCGAGATGGTCCTTCAGCGCCTGCAGACTCTGCTGGTAGATCCCTCGCATCATCTCGGTCATCTCGTCCGGCTCGACCTCGACATCCCAGGTCACGTTCGACCCCTTGCCCTGCGCCGTCACCGTGATCGTCGCCTGGTGCTGTGCCACCCCCGGCACCCCGCCGACGATCCCGTACACGATCACCTTGTCGTCGTCGTCGCTCCGCACGAGCCGCTCGGTGATCTCCATGCCCATCATCTTGAGCAGCCGGTCGTCGCCGTCGACCTCACACGACTCGATGCCGGGCATCCACCCGCCGATGCCGCCGAAGTCCCCGGCCACGGTCCAGACCTCATCGGCCGGCTTCTCGATCTCGATCTCCGCGCGTGCCTTTCCCACAACCCCTCCATCGTCCGACGAAGCCTGCAGCATGCCATGGCCGCCACGACCCCGCCCGATCAGGATGGCGCGATGACCCGCAACGTCGTGATCCCCTCGATCCGCTCCAGGAACTCGAGCCGACCGGCGGTCACCTCCTCGGCGATGACGACACCCGGACCACTCGTCTCGTCCCGGGAGTCGTCGAAGGCGACGGTCGCCCCGGGCAGCAGATGGGGCCGCCAGCACGCCAGGTCGCGCCGCACCCCGGCCGCCGAGTGATCCCCGTCCAGCCACAGAAGGCCCACCGGGTGCCGCCATCCGGGCGTCACCTCCTCGCTCGACAGGTTGATCAGCCGCACGTTCTGGTAGCAACCGGTCCTGAGCATCGACGAGAAGAACGCGCCCCGGTCCTCGGGACCGAAGCTCCCGCCGTTCACCCCCATGTACGTCTCGTGCGGATCGAGAGAGAAGATACGGGCGCCGTGGCCCGCCCCGGCGCCGAGCGAGAGCGCAACCGTCGAACGACCCCGGTAGCACCCCACCTCGACGATCACCCCGTCGGCCACATCCCGGGCCAGGTCGTGCAGCAGCACCGCCTCGGGGATCGACACCATCCCGCTCTGCCGCATCGCCGGTCGCAGATGGCGTGGCGTCCGGGCGATACGGATCGATTGTCGGACCCGTCGACGAAGTCGCGTCGCCATCGCCGCTCAGACCTGCAGGTCGAGCACGCCGGCGGCCAGATCCTCGAGCTCCCCCCGCCACGACGCCGGGGCGACCAGCGGTCGCACCACGAACTTGGAGAACCCCACCTCCAGGTAGCGCTCCAACAGCGTCCGCAGCGCCGGTATCCCGTTCGGCACCAGCTCGGCCAGCTCGGCGTCGGTCCGCCGACCGGCCAACCGACCGAGCCGGGGCGGGGGAGCCTCCCCGCGGAAGTAGCCGATGCTCACCCCGAAGTGCTCGGGGTCGATCGCCCGGCCGGCCTTCTCCGCCTCTTCTTCGATCGTCCGACGGCCGGCGGCCGCCTCGGCCGGCAGGCACATGCTGGGCAACCATCCGTCGGACAACGCCCCGGCCCGCCGCAGCGAACTGGGAACGTTTCCTCCCAGCCACACGTCGAGCGGATTCTGCAGGGGTTTGGGCTCGACCGTCACCCCCTCGAAGCGGTAGGCCGACCCGGCGTGGTCGACGCCGTCCTCCGTCCACAGCCGACGCACCAACGGCAGCACCTCGTCGACCAGCGCCCCCCGCTGTGTCGCGTCGACACCCATCGCCGCCAGCTCCGTCGGCTGCTTGATCCCGAACACGAACGTCAACAACAGCCGGCCCCCCGACACCCGGTCCAAGGTGGCGATCTGTTTGGCCAACCGCACCGGATTGCGCCCGGGCAGCACCATCGTCGTCCCGATCTTCAATTTGGGTGCCACCCCGGCCGCGTAGGCGAGCCCCGTCAGAGGGTCGTCCCCGGGCAGGCTCAGCAGGTCGGCCAGCCAGATGGAATCGAAGCGGAGCTCCTCCAGGTCCTTCACCAACTGACCCAGCTCGGTCCCTGTGGAGCTGTGCAATCCGGCGCCGACGCCGATCCGCACCTTCATGGCCGTCGCTCGATCATCAAGCCGTCCATCGCGCCAGGGTACCGGCTGTCCTCGCTGATAACGTCCTCCTCCGGTCGTCACCACCGCCACCGCCCCACCACCGGCACGAGCCGCCCGTCCAAGAGGAGAGTGACCATGGATCCCGTTGAGGCCGCCCGCCAGGCGTCCCCCGTCATCGGAGCCCTCCCGGCCGGCTTCATGCTCGACGGTGCCACCTATGAACGAGGCGGCGAGCTCGGCTTCGACGGTGTCGACTTCTACGTCACCGGCCGCGGCGGTGCCCTCGGCGACGTCGACGGCACCGTCGTCGCCGCCGCCTTCGTCTTCTTCAACCCGACCACCATCGTGGAGCGCTGGGACCGGGGCCGGGGCGTCATGGCACCGATCGAAGCCGCCCACGCCTTCGCCTCCTGCCTCGACACCTGGTCGGCGGCCCATCTCGCCGACACCGTCGACTACGGCAGGCTGGCCGAGCTCGAGGGGAAACTCATCGCCGCCTCGTCCCCGGCCGCCGCACCCCTCTTCGCCGCCTGGGCGGCCCTGCCCGAACCGAAGGAGCCGAAGCCCCTGGCCCTGCACCGGATGAACGTGCTCCGCGAATGGCGCGGTGCCATCCACGGCGCCGCCGTCGTCGGCTCGGGTATGGAGCCCCTCCACGCCCTCATGGTCAAGACCCCGGCGATGGCCCCCCTCTTCGGTTGGACCGAGCCCTTCCCCGACGCCGGTCTCCACAAGGCCGAGTGGAAGACGGCCGAGGCCGCCACCAACCGCACCGCCGGACGCGCCTTCGCCGCCCTCTCCGAGGCCGACCGCTCGGCCCTGGTGGAGCTCCTCCTGGCCGCCCAGGCTGCCGCCTCCTGAGACCCGCCGAACGCCGGATCAGGCCTCTTCGCTGAGCAGGGTCTTCACCTCGGCCAGGCTCGATCCATCGTGGGGCACCACGAGACCCGACGTCTGCAGATCATCGGGGGGCAGGTGGGCGCCCACCCGCCGGATCTCGCCGATCAGCTCGGCCAGAGTGGCGTCGAACGCCGCCTCGTCGTCGCGGTCCATGGCATCGGTCAGCTGGGCGTCGAGCCGCTCGACGGCCGCCATCTCGCCCGCGGGCACGTCGTAGCGGCCCTCTCCCAGAATGCGCACGATCATCAGGACCCACCCTCCGCCGGCGCCGACGGATCGGCCGCCGGGGTGGCCGGGGTGGCCGGGGTGGCGGCCTCACCGCTCCCCGACGGCAGGCCGGCGGCCGGTTCGGCCGACCCCAGTTCCGCCTTCAGCGCCGCCAGCTCCGTATCGACCTGGCCGGCCTGGGACGTGGCGTCGAGTTGGGCCTGGATGTCGTCTTTCCCCCCACCGAGCGCATCGGGCAGCGCCCCTGTGTCGATCAACTCGTCGATGGCCGCACCCCGGGCCTGCATCTGCGAGATCTTGTCCTGGGCCCTCTGCAGGGTCATCCCGGCGTCGGTCATCGATTCCGAGATCCCCGACACCGCCTCCCCGATGCTGGCCTGCGCCTTCGAGGCCGTGTAGCTGGCCTTCAGCGTCTCCTTCTTGGTCCGGAAGGACTCGATCTGGGTCGACAGGCGCTGGGCCGTGGCCTCGAGCTGCTGTTGCTGCGCCTCGACCTGGCTGTGCTGGGTCCCCAGGTCGGTCAGCTGATCGGCCAGCCCCGCCCGCCGCGACAGCGCCTCCCGGGCCAGGTCCTCCCGGTTCTGGGCCAGGGCCTGCTTGGCCTGGTCCTGGAGCTTGCCCGCCTGCCCCTGCAGCTCGGCCGCCTGCAGTTCGAGCCGCTTCTTGGCCGTGGCCACGTCGGCCAGGGCCCGGCGGACCTTCTGCAGGTTCTCGGCCTGCTTCTCGTACGACAGGTCGAGCATGTCGGCGGGGTTCTCCGCCTTGTCGAGCGCCTTGTTGGCCTTGGCCTGAACGATCCCCGACAGCCGCTTCATCACGCTGCTCATGGTGCTTGTGCCTTTCTCATGTCCGACTTCAGATCAGAGCATGCCCTGACCCGTTCGTCGAGAGCGGGCAGCCACCGCGTCACCGGGGCAACAGGGCCGACCGCCCGAAGCTCTCGAATTCCTGAGCCACCCGGGATCGGTCCCCGTCGGTCATGGGCCGGTATCCCGTCAGGTTCCTCTCGGGGGCCCAGAAGACGGGGTCGTCGCACTGCCAGGCCGCCCGCCGCAGGCCCCCCTTCGTGATCTTGCCCGTGGCCGTGAGCGGCAGATCGGCCATCACCCGGACGAACCGGGGCGGCCACTTCGTGCCCAGGTCGGGCTGCTCGGCCAGGAAGGCGGCGAACCCGACGGGATCGAATCCGGCCCCGGCCTTCAATTCCACCGCCGCCATCACCTGGTCCCCGGACCTCGGGTCGGGCACGGCATAGACGGCCACGGCGGCCAGGTCCGGGTGTCGTTCCACGATCCTCTCGATGGGGGCGGCGGCGAAATTCTCGGAGTCGACCCGAAGCCAGTCGTCGCCCCGGCCGGCGAAATAGAAGAACCCGTCGGCGTCGCGGTAGGCGAGGTCGCCCGTCCAGTACCACCCGTCGTGGACCCGCTCCGCGTCGCCCTCGGCGTTTCGGTAGTACCCCTCGAAACTCCGGGCGCTGCCGCGGTTCACGATCTCCCCGATGGCGTCGTCGGCGTTCAGCAGCAGGCCGGCCGCGTCGAAGCGCGCCGCGGGACACTCCTGCGTCGTCTGCGGCCGGCAGATCACGATGTCATCGCCCGGTACCGGCAGCCCGAGCGATCCCGGTGGCGTCTCCGGTGTCACGTTCAGCACCGCCCCGCCCTCGCTCGACCCGTAGCCCTCCACCAGACGACAGCCGAACCGCCTCTCGAAGGCGGCCCGGTCGGGGCTCGACGCCTCGGTCCCGAAACCTTCCCGTAGGGGATTGTCGCCGTCGTCGGGACCTTCCGGGGTGGCGAGAACGTAGGCCAGGGCCTTCCCGACGTATGTGAATCGGGTGGCCCGGTACCGCCGCACGTCGGCCAGGAAACCCGACGCGCTGAACCGCCGGGTGAGCGCCACCGTCGCCCCCACCGCCAGCGCCGGCGCCCACAGCGCCATGATGGCGTTGCCGTGGAAGAGCGGCATGGGGCAGTAGCAGACGTCTTCCCGCCGGAAGCCGTACCCGGTGGCGGCCCGCCCGGCGATGGCCGCCAGCCGGCCCTGCGTGCACCGCACCGCCTTCGGGTTTCCCGTCGTCCCCGACGTGAAGAGAAGGAGGAGCAGCTCGGACGGAGAGACGGCGCCACCACCGCCGACGTCATCGCTGCCGCCCGGACGATGGCCGCCGTCGAGCACGGACCCACCGTCCGTTGCGGTGTCGACCCGCAGTATCCGGCCGGCCTCGAGCCCGAGATCCAGGTCCTCGAGCAACCCTGCGCCGCTCTCGTCGGTCACCACCAGCTGGCAGTCGGCGAAACGGATGTCGCGTGCCAACTCCTCGCCGCGGCGCGTGGGGTTGATCCCGACGACGGTGGCTCCCGACAGAGCGGCCCCGCCGAGCCAGAAGAGGTAGTCGGGCACGTTGTCGAGCAGCACGCCGATGTGAAACGGCCCCGTCCGCCGCAGAGCCGTCGCCATCGCCTGGCGGCGGGCGCTCTCGGCCACCACCTCTCGCCACGTCCACGACCGCTCTTCGAAGATCAGGCCGACACCGTCGTCAGAGGCCCGGGCCAGAAGCAACCCGGCCACGGTGCCGGCCGGCTCCGTCGTCGACGTCGGCGGACGCGCAATCTCGGTCACGGGGCCGTCACACTATCCCGCCGGGTCATCGTCGGGCCTTGCCTCAGGCTCTCGTGCGACCTCGTCCGGTCACGTCTCCAGCGGGGCCGGGCTCAGGCGACGTAGCCCCGCAGGACCGTCTGTCCGGCCTTGTCGCGTACCCAGATCTCGGTGATCTTCGACGTCGGTACGGCACAGGCCAAGTCCACCTGCACGGCGTGTCCGGTCACCGTCTGGTACGTCCCCGCCGCCCACCATGATCCCGTGGTGGTCCGCATGGAGACCGACAGGTCCTGACCGCCGGGCTGGCCCGACTCCACGATGTGGACCGCCGTCCCCCACGGTGTCGATGTGAGACGGGCCGATGCCGCCACACCCTTGCTCCCGTGCAACGCCACCGTGATCTGCCCCGGTCGCGCCGTGTCGGGCGACGCCGTCAGTCCGACCACCAGAGCCACAGCGGCGACCGACGCCACGGCGGCAGCGCCGAACCCGTAGCGACGACGGCGCCGTTGCCGATCGCCCCGGGCATCGCTGGCCAGGCGCCCGAAGACGGCAGACTGGAGCTCCAACGGCACGTCGTGCCCGCCCAGATGGCTGGGGTCGGCGGCCGGGAGGATCCGGGCCAGTGCGGCCAGCCCATCGCGTTCGTCCCGGCACTCCTGACAACCGTCGAGGTGGGCGCTCAGGGCGAGACGATCCCCGTCGCCCAGTTGGTCGACGACCTCCATGGCCAGCAGACCGTGCCAGTGGTCGCAACGGTCGCCGGTCACTGGTCCCATCCCATCTCGTCGAGCGTCAGCCGCAGCGACTGAAGCGCATAGAAGAGCCGGCTGCGGACGGTGCCCTCGGGGATGCCCAACTCGAAGGCCACCTCCCGACCCGACCGTCCCCGGTAGTAGGTCTCGACCAGGACCTGACGGTGTTCGGGCCGAAGACGCCGCAGTGCCTCCTCCACCTGCCACCCCACGAGCGCCCTCTCGAGGTCGTCGCCCACCTGGGCCATGTCGTCGGGCATCGGGCTCGTTTGACGCAGCGCCCGTGACCGGGCGTGATCGATCACGATCCGCCTCTCGATGGCGAACAACCACGTCCGCAGGGAGCCGAGCTCTGGATCGAACCGGCTCCGGGCCCGCCAGGCCCGGATGAACGTCTCCTGGACGACCTCGTCGGCGGCCCCGGCGTCGGCCAGGGACCGGCGTGCGTACCCGTACAGCTCCCCGCTGTAGGCGAGGAAGGCGGCCCGCAGACCTTCTTCGTCGGCCGACTCGATGACGGGCACCGGCGCCGACCGCCGGCGCTCCGTCCGGCGCAAGGTGCCGTCGGCCGTGCTCCCTCCCGAAGTTGGGCCGTCGGTCATCGTCTCGGCGTCGCCGCGCTCGTCAGTCGTGGGGACCGGGGTCAATACGAGTAGCCCCCACCCGACGGTGCCTTCGTCGTCGTCGGTGTCGGTGCCATGGTGCCGGCGGGCGCGTTGGACGGCGTGGCACTCCCGACCGTCACCACCGACCAGGTGCCGCCGAAGCTCTTGATCCCGTTGCCGGTGGCCGCACCGGCGGACTTGTCGCCGACGAAGGTGTACAGCGGCTGACCGTTGAAGGTGACCTGCTGCGATCCGTCGGAGCGCATGATCGTGGCCAGCGTCCCACCGGTGCCGGTGCCCACGGGCGTGGCGCCGGAGGCGACCGTGAGCGGCGGCCATATGGAGGCGCACGCGGCGCTGCAGCTGCTCATCCCACCGGTGTCGGCACTGAGTGTGTAGAGCGTCATGCCCGAGGTGTTCACGAGGATGGTCTTCCCGATCGTGGCGTTGGACTCAGCCTTGGCCACGGTCGTGCCCGCCGCCGTCGTGGTGGTGGTGCCGGGAGAACCGGCAGGAGACCGGGGGAGCGTCGTGGGGGAGGAGCTCGGCGAGGACGATCCGCAGGCGGCTGTGATCAGGCCCACGACGGCGACGGCAGCGAGAGCCATGAGCGACCTGGTGGCCCTCCGTCGGGGCGCCGGTCGTCTGGGGGATTGTGAGTGCGCGGCGGTGGTCATCGGTGTCAAATACCTTCCTCAAGGCGGGCCGTCGGCCCATTGTGGGTTCCTGACCTGAGGATACGGCCGAGGTCGCCGGGGCGTTCACCAAACGTTCACTTGATTCTCGATTCTGGTCGTTCACGGGGAACCCTCGACACTCTTGTTCCCATCGCGCAGGCCGACGGCGGATCCCCGGCGCTCGGGGCCGCCATCTTCGACATGGACGGCCTCAGGCCGAACTCGGATCTTCTCCGACGTCCGACGCCACCAGACGCCCGATCTTCTCGGGATAGTCGGGGAAGTAGTCGCCGATCTGGTCGAGGCTGAACGTCCTCAGGATGGACGTGGGCGGCTCACGCTCGAGCAGGAAGGTGAACGAACAGCGGACGAGCTCGGCCACCGGGACCAGCGCGGCGCCCAGACGGCCGGGAAGCCCGGCCGGCACACTCACCGTGTGGGTGGTTCGCACCGGGCCGTCGGTGACGGTGACCACGAAGCGCCCGTCGGACTGCTCGTCAACCATGACCTCGGCCATACCGGCTCACCATAACGGGCCGCGTCCCGGGCCTCGGAGCCGAGACCGGAGTGCCCGCCGGGCACGGACGGGGCACGGCGCGCGACACTGGCCCGGCAACCGCACCCGACCCGCCACCGGCGAGGTCCGACGACAAGCCCCGCCGGGGCCGCAGGAGGAGACCGTGTCCGAGATCTACGACATCCCCGTCCACACCTTGCAAGGTAAGCCCTCCTCTCTCGGGGATCTGAAGGGAAAGGCCGTCCTCGTCGTGAACGTCGCCTCGAAGTGCGGTCTCACGCCGCAGTACACGGGCCTGCAGAAGCTCCAGGACACCTACGCCGGGCGCGGCTTCAGCGTGGTCGGCTTCCCCTGTAACCAGTTCCTCGAGCAGGAGCCCGGCACGGCCGACGAGATCGCCGAATTCTGCACCGTCAACTACGGCGTGACCTTCCCCCTGTTCGAGAAGATCGACGTCAACGGCCCCGACCGTCACCCGATCTACGAGGCCCTGACGGCGGTTCCCGACGCCGAGGGCGCGGCCGGGGACGTCCAATGGAACTTCGAGAAGTTCCTTCTCTCTCCCGAGGGCGAGATCGTGGGTCGCTTCCGGCCCGGTGTCGAGCCTGAGGACCCGGGCCTCGTGGCCGCCGTCGAGTCGGCACTCCCCGGCTGATCCGGGGCCTCGGCTCCGCCTACCAGCGGCGACGGCTACCGTCGCCATGAATGGAGACGACGATCCTCGAGATCGATACCTCACGGCGCCGGGTGGTGGACATCACCGGCGACGTCGAGGAGTTCTGCGAGCGGCGGGGCGACGGGCTCTGTTCGGTCTTCGTGCCCCACGCCACGGCCGGTGCCGCCCTCATGGAGACGGGCTCGGGATCAGAGGAGGACCTGGCGGCGGCGCTCGAACGTCTGCTGCCCCGCGACGGTCGCTACGGCCACCGTCACGGTGCGATGGGCCATGG
>DATNJD010000215.1:0-3745 GCA_035604075.1 Acidimicrobiales bacterium | reverse complement strand
GTCGATCGCCGGTGGGACCGACGAGATACAACGGAACATCCTGGGCGAAAGGATCCTCGGCCTACCGAAGGAGCCGGACCCGGCGCGTGCCATGCCTTTCCGACTGATTCCGAACAACTTGACGAGGTAGTTCTGTGATGCGCCGTCTCGAATCGGGAATCTGACCGTGCCTTCGCTCGACCGCGACGGGGTGAGGATCGCCTATGAGGTCCACGGCTCCGTCGGTCGGACCCCGGTGCTCTTGTCTCATGGATACGCGGCGTCGTCCGCTATGTGGAACGGCAATGTGGCGGTGCTGTCCACCGATCGTCAGGTCGTGACCTGGGACATGCGTGGCCACGGCCACAGCGCCTCACCCGGCGACGCCGCGGCGTACTCCCAGACCGGGAGCGTCCAAGACATGGCGGCCGTCCTCGACGCGTGTGGGGTGGCCCGGGCCGTCGTGGGTGGGCTCTCCCTGGGTGGCTACCTTTCTCTCGCCTTTCATCTGGCGTATCCCGAGCGCGTGGCCGGACTGCTTCTCGTCGACACCGGACCCGGCTTCATTCGCGACGACAGCCGGCTGCGATGGAACGCCTGGGCCGAGTCGATGGCCGAATCCATCGACCACCAGGGCGCAGAGGCGCTGTCCGACAGCCCCGAGGCCCGGACGGGCCCCCATGATCCGACGGGCCTGGCCCTGGCGGCGCGGGGCATCCTCCGTCAGGACGACGCCGCCGTGATCACGTCCCTGCCGTCGGTGCGTGCGCCGACACTGGTGGTGGTGGGTGCCGACGACCACCCGTTTCTGAAGGCCGCCGACTACATGGCGGCGAAGATCCCCGGAGCGCGAAAGGTGGTCATCGCCGACAGCGGACACGCTCCGAATATCGAGAACCCCTCGTCCTTCAACGACGCCGTGAGTGCGTTCTTGGGCGAAATCGGATGAACCGAAAGGACAACGATGGCCTTTGCCGACAATGGTGACGTTCGGATCTTCTACGAGACCTTCGGCACCCCCACGGACCCACCTCTTCTGTTGGTGAACGGGCTGGGAAGCCAGTGCATCAACTACCGCGTCGAGTGGTGCGATCGTTTCGCCGATGCCGGCCATTTCGTGATTCGCTACGACAACCGCGACGTGGGGCTTTCCTCGAAATTCTCGGGGGTGAGGCCCGATCTGGCCGGACTCGTGAGACAGCTGGGCCGAGGAGACGACGGTGCTGTGCCCTACCGGCTGTCAGATATGGCCGCCGACGGATTCGCCGTGCTCGACGACCTCGGGATCGAGCGGGCGCACGTGATGGGTGTGTCGATGGGCGGGATGATCGTCCAGACCATGGCCATCGAGAATCCGGGCCGGCTGCTGACGATGACGTCGATCATGTCGTCGACGGGCGACCCCGACGTGGGGCAGCCCACCGAAGAGGCCCGGCACAAGATCATGGCGCCGCCGGCAGGCGATCGCGACGGCTACATCGCCGGCCAACTGGCCGGTCTGCGGATCTGGGGCAGTCCGGCGTGCTTCGAAGAGGAACGCCTGACGGCCAATGCCGCCGAGGCGTTCGACCGGTGTTTCGAACCGGACGGGACGATCCGGCAGATGATGGCCATCGTGGCGTCGGGCAGCCGCACGGCGGCACTGGGCTCCGTGGAGGTGCCTACCCTCGTCCTGCACGGCGACGCTGATGCCCTCGTGGATCCGAGCGGGGGCCGGCGCACAGCCGAGGCCGTTCCCGGGGCCCGATTCGTGCTCCTCGAGGGAATGGGCCACGACTACCCGCCCCAGTACTGGGATCAGATCATCGACCTGGTGGGAGCCCACACCGGTCAGGTGGTGGCGTGACCGGACGGGACGATGCCGACCGGCACCCCGGCCCGGGACGTACTTACCGGCTCATCTCCGGCGATAGTCACGTGAACGAGCCCCCTGAGCTGTTCGTGTCCCGTGTCCCGGCCGCAATGAGGGACCGGGTTCCCCGGATCGAACGCTTCCCCGAGGGCGACGCCTGGGTGATCGAGGGGGCGAGCGATCCGATCACCTTCGGTATGAACGCCTGCGCCGGGCAGGAACCGGGCGAACTGCGCGGGTGGGTGCGCTTCGAGGACATCCGCCGTGGAGGCTATGACCCCGCGGCGCGATTGGACGAGATGGACGTCGACGGGGTCGACGCCGAGGTCCTGTATCCGACGCCCCGCCTCTGCCAGGGAATCGTCGCCAACCCCGACGACGGACTCCACGTGGCCATGGTCCGCGCCTACAACGACTGGCTGTCGGACTACGTAGCCCATGCCCCCGAGCGCTTCGGGGGCCTCGTGCTGCTGCCCAACTGCGGTGCCGTCACCGCCGTCGCTGAGTTGGACCGCGTGGCCGGACGGCCGGGGATGCGGGGCGCCGTGATGGGCTGCTACCCGAACGGAACCCTCGAGGTGACCGAGGACGACGACCGGGTGTGGGCCGCCCTGGTTGACCGACGGTTTCCCGTCAGCATCCACGTCAGCCTTGGGCGGACCATGCCCGAGGCCCACCGATCGAGCCTGCCCGGCTACGGCCGGTTCTTCGATGTGCCCAATCGGATCGTCCAGATGGTCTTTTCGGGTATGTTCGACCGGTTCCCGGACCTGCAACTTGTGTGCGCCGAAGTCGATTGCGGGTGGGTGCCCTACTTCAAGGAGCAGGTGGACAACAACTTCCACCGGCTCTACACGTCGGGCACGAGCACAGTGAAAGGCCTGCCCAGCGAGTACGTCGAAAGACACGTCTCATTCACCTATGTCACCGACGGCATCGGTATCGACAACCGGCGGCTGATCGGCGTGGACCGGATCCTGTGGTCGAGCGACTACCCCCATGTGAGTGCCGATTGGCCACAATCGTGGAAAACCATCCAGGCCACCTTCGCCGGTGTCAGCAGCGCTGATCGCCAGGCCATCCTGGCGGGGAACGCGGCGCGGCTCTACGGCTTCACGAGCCCGAGTTCCCTCAGAACGACGGCGATGGCGTCGACCTCGTGAGCACCCAGTGCCAGGTACGGCCGCCGGAGAGCACCGGCGGGGAGGCCGACCAGACGCATGGCCGCCTTCACTGACCGGGGATTGCCGAAACGCGAGAGGATCTCGTTCAGCCGGAGAAGTTGCTCGAAGGCCATGGCGAGCCGGTCCATGTCTCCGGCGCGGTGCGCCGAGATCACGGCGGCACACAGCTCGGGGGCGACGTCGGCCTCGAAGCACAGGGTCCCGGCACCGCCGAGGGCCAACGCCGTTCCCAGTTGGGCGACGATCCCCACGTAGACGTCGGTGTGACTCCGGAGGGCGCCGACGAGTTCCGCCAGACGGGTGATGTCCGGATCGGACGTGTTGACGGCAGTGACGTGGTCATACGACATCACCAGATCAGTCATCAGAGCGACCGGCAATGAATAGCCGACCATGACGACCTGATTGGTGAGATGGACGGGCGTGGTCACGGCATTGAGCACGTCGGCGTAGAAGCGCTCGAGTTCGGCCGGTCGGGGAACGAGGGCGACAGGTCCCGGGCGCGGGGGATGGATCTGGACGGCGTCGACGCCGCAGTCGACCGCGGCCAGGGCGGCCTCGATGACCTCGTCGGTACTGGTGAACCCGAGGGCGGCGGCGTAGACGGGGACCCGTCCGGCGGCCACCGTCACCCCCACGCGGTAGAGGCGGTCGATCTCAGGTCGCCGCAGGAGGTGTCCCTCGCCGGTGCCGTAGCTGCCCAGGTAGATGCCGACGCCGGCTGTCGAGA